>JASJDF010000033.1 GCA_030065715.1 Xenococcaceae cyanobacterium MO_188.B19
GTTGCCTGTTCCCTAGCGCGTAGTGCTATAAAAGTTAACGTTCGGAAACTTGACTAATCATTTGCTTAAGTTACTTCTGCTGAAATTCTTGAGTAAGATTAAACTGTCGCGAAACAGAAAGAATTAAAAGTGAAGCGGAATCTTTCTCGGTTTTATGCTTAATTAAAAACTCTAGAAAATATCTAAATTTGAGTAGCTACTTGTATTTATTAGTAACATTCAGCGAATAGATGCGTTTATCTATTGGGAAGAATTTTCTTTTTTTATGTTCCAAATAGTCTCTATCAAACCGCCAACGAACACACAAATAATGCCGTAGCTAATCATATAGCTTAAAGTATCAAAAGGTGGATAGTTCTTTTCTTGACCACCTGCGACAAATAGCATAATTGGATGACGAATTATCCACATACCCTTAGACAGTAACGTAACAATTAAAAAAGCAATCAGAAATTTAATAGGTGTTGCTAATTTAATTTTGACTTGTGTGCAATAAAGCCAAAAATACATACTCACTAAGATGGCAGCCAAGAATTCTCCAATATGGATTTCATAGTTAGGGGTAATATTAATAATTAAGTCAGCAATAAAACCTATGGCAATACCAATAATAAAACCGAGCAAAGCCTTAGGAGAAAATAGGCTCTTAACAAAATCTATTATTTTTTCCATTTTTCTCCTCAATATTGTTAATTAATTATCTTTTTAGCCGATTTAGGCTTACCATCTTCTTCAACGAGCATTTCATTTTCCCAGAAGTAAGATTACAAAAAAATGTTTTTCTTCAAAATCTTACGACTAGGTAAATGTTTCAATTCAAGCTGATAAATTAGTTATTTTCAATGTATTTTTCACGGATAGCTATATAGCTATAATGATTATTGATGTAATCAAAAGAAACTTCCTTTTTACCAAAAAGACTAAAATCTTAATCCAAAAAAAGTTCTTAGAAAATCAGCATCTTCAAAGGTAGGAGATCTGCCACCATTTGTGTATTCTAGACCAACGGATATATTTTTTTGATCGTCAAGAAAATATTGAAAGGTTACATTAACAAAATCATTTATGTCTTGATCGCCGGTCAAATCTAAATAGAAAACATAATCTGCATTAAGTGATAGATCATTTGTAATGCCAAACTCCGCTCTTAATCTTGCTGTTGCCCTAGCAAATGTGTCTGCTGGAAGAGTCGAAACGTCTTGGCTATTTTTAATAACATTGCCAAACTCAAAGCCAACAACAGGAAGCCAACGGAAGCCAAATGTACCTTCTCTCAAAGCTGCGCCAATTCCTATATCAGGGATGGTTGGCGCGTACAATAAATCTAGACCAATTGTTTGTGTATCAAATCCTTGGTCGGCTTCATATTTGGGAACTACTATGAGATTATGCTGTTGGAAAAAACTAGGCTTACGATCAGCAGGAATCTCCAATTCTTCACGAACCGTCTTAGTCAAAGTAGCTGTATCATTAAAGCTGAATACTAATGGAACTGCGACTCTTACAAAATTACTATTTGCTGAATCAGCACTAGAAACATTCGCCTCAATGACAGGATCAACTATCCTAGTTACATACCTTTTAGCTCCTTTAGGAATTTTATCAATGTTAGGATCTAATTGATCGAGAAAAGTAGTTTTGAAAGCAATTGCTGCATTCACATTAAATACATCTTCACCTCCAGTTACTGTATAACTAAATATAGCAGGGTCTGCTCCACATTCGTTAAACGTAGTGCAAGATGGAGAGATTATATTTGCAGTATCGATAAATGATGAACCAAGTGAGATATATTTACTCAAACCCAAAGAAGGTTCTTCTTTTTGTACTACTACTTCTTCTTCGGCAGAGTTAGAATTTTCTTCCTGTATTTCGATAAATTTGTCGTATTCTGTTTGGTCTATCACTCCATTATTATCTGTATCTAAATCTTCAAAATTAGGTAGTTGTGCTAATGCTAATGAAGAGTATAAATTGACTAACAAACCGATAAATATTAAGTAAATGTGTTTCTTGAGCATTATTCACTTCACAGTTATAGATGTATTTCGTTAATAAAAATGTCTGAACTATAGCAGCAATAAGTTATAGGGTTAGGACATGATATTTAAAGTAGGGATAGTCGTTCGTTCTTATACAATTTATTTGTCTTAACCCAAGTTCATAAAGCTATATTGGTTATTTATCTCTCGATAAATCCTATTGAATTTTAGCTAAGACTAAATCTACCAATTTCTCTAATGTGGTTTTTATTCCTACATTATTTTTTTCTAAAGGATTTTGATGAGGATTTTTATTTTCCCGCTTTCTTGCTACCTGAATAACAAAATTCATACTTGTTATAAGATTTGTTGTTATTACATGAGCAGCAAGACCAACAGAATCTTCTTCGCTAGCTCCACCGCCTAATATCCAATGTGCTCTTAGATCTGTGACTGTGTAAGAAGAAGTTAAGCGAGCAACTCCTTCAAAAACTTCTTCTTTTACTTGATCTCTGTTAATCATGAATATCTCCTTGTGCATTTTGTGTACTATCCGTCAGAATCAATTTTTTTTAGCTACTTATATGTGCATTGGTTGGTTGTTGATCGAAATCACGTTTGGACATTAATTTAAATACAAACACTTCCGCCATCAAAGAATGGGCATAGGACGACAAATGTGTAAAGCTTGAAGTCGGCGAGCCTTGATTTTAGAGCTAAAGTTTATTTCACTTTGTTTTCAGCAAACTTTTGAACAGCTTTGGGAGTAAAAGCAGCAACTAAAAAACTATAAGTGAGGTTAATACCTACCTCTTGTACATCTGGTTTGGTTACTGTAATTCCGCCAAATGCGATCACGCAGTGCCAGGCTAAGCCTGATCGCAGAAATTAGAGCAATGAGACTCATTAGTCGCATGGAAGAAAAATTGCCGTTATCTTCTTTCATAAATCCCACTGACATTTTTTGTGGTTCAGCTACCATATTGGTATTTGATTGGGGAATATTAGCTGTCGATACCATGATTAAATTCTCCTGTTTTAGCCTTCATAAGGCGGAATTAAAAGTAAAAGCTGTCGGTAACTAAGTACGAAATCTGCTGGTTAAAAATAAACTCGCTGTAATCAGCAATTTCATCAATTCCTAGAAAGTTGAAACAAATCTCAGTGCCTAACCAAAAGGTGGTTGTCAGTAGTAGTTTTTGCCATTGCACATTCATTATTTTCAACCTCCAAGGATGAGAAGTTAGTCCTAATTGACTAGAGCTAAACTCTCTTGATATCAACTATCGTGCCGAGAAATAATAAGGAGTACAATGGGAAAAAATCAGGGATTTTTGAAGCTAAATCCATCAGTTATAAGATTCAATCAACAGAAAAAAAATTGGATTATAAGCTTAGACTGACCTGAGTTGAATATTTGAGAGTTGCCTATTCTTGTTATGCTTATTACTTTTCTTAGAATCTGAGGATGCAGTTTGAATGTCTCTAAGCTTATCAGGGTATTGATTGAAAAAATCGGAAAAAATCAGGTAGGAGTAACTTCACTCATAGTTTGTTATCAAGAAGTTGCTCTAGTATACTTTTTAAGCTTTGAGGTAGATAATTACTTATTTCCATAACTTTACGGACTCCTTCTAACCCGTATCCAGCAGCCCACAGATGAAGTGTGTCTGAAATCCAGGTTAAATTTTGACATTTAATTTTTGATATCGAATCCCAAAAAGAATGCAATATATTCTTCGTAGGGACGATTGCCAATCGCCCTTACAGAGTTTTATCTGTAGCAAACATTTAGTGATTTGATATGACATATGATTTAGGCATATTTTTGCCTAAAAAACGCCAAAAGCTTTTCAACATAAAGCTTTTGGCTAATTATGATTTTTGACATTAATTCTTCAAAACTGACAAATAATTGTTGTACAGTACACAATAAGTTTTACTTGACCACAGTAGATAAATAACTATCTATAATCTGACGGTATTCACTCTTTTGTTTAATACCTTTCATTTCCTTAACTAATTCTTGGTTGTGGAAAAATTGCACAGTAGGAGTTCCGATGACTTGACCCATTTTGGCAATTTCTGGCTCTTCTACAATATCTATTTCTACGAAGTGAACTTTACTTTCATATTCTTCTACGATTTTATCCAACATTGGTTTAAGAGTTTTACAAGGACCACAAGTAGGAGATACATATTTTACCATTAAGACGCGATCGCTTTCATGGAAGAGTTTTCTTAAAGCATAACCACCATAGTGACGAGTAGCATTAATATCAAAAGTATTTTCTGTAGCTTCAGGGGTTTTAGTTTGCGTAACTATTTCTTTTTCTGTTACAGGTTGTTGGGAATATTCGGTAATTAGATTGTGTTCCGATAAATATCTTTCTGCTGATAATGCAGCCATACAACCAGTACCCGCAGCAGTAATCGCTTGACGGTATTCATGATCTTGTACATCTCCCGCAGCATATATTCCAGCAATAGATGTTGCTACTGTACCAGGCTGCACTTTAATGTAACCAACTGTATCTAGTTCTAGCTGTCCTGTAAATAAACTAGTATTGGGATTGTGACCGATCGCGTAAAATAGTCCTTTAGCTGCAATATCAGTTTCTACTCCAGTCTGTTTATTGCGAACTTTAATGCCTGTCATTCTGCCCTTTTCACCGAATACATCCACTGCTTCCGTGTGCCAATGAACTGTAACTTTAGGATTAGCTAAAACTCTATCTTGCATGGCTTTAGAAGCACGCATCTCTCCTTTCCGCACTAAAAGATGCACATGGGAACCATATTTGGTAAGATATATAGCTTCTTCGGCTGCGGAGTCACCACCACCAATTACTACTAGCTCTTCTCCAATAAATATGGGAGCAGCACCGTCACAAATGGCGCAAGCAGATATACCATTATTCCAGTAAGTTTTCTCGCTGGGAAGTCCTAAGCGTTTTGCGGTCGCACCTGTCGCAATGATGATACTATGAGCTTGAACTTCTCTTTCTGTAGAACGAATAGTAAAAGGTCGTTGGCTTAAATCTACTTCTACTACATCTTCTGTATAACATTCTGTACCCCAACGTTCTGCTTGTAATTTCATCTGCTCCATCAGTTGAGGACCTGTTATTCCTTCAGGAAAGCCAGGGAAATTTTCGACTTCAGTAGTAGTCATAAGTTGTCCCCCAGGAATTCCTCCTGCTTGTAAGCCTTCAAACATCAAAGGCTTGAGATTAGCTCTAGCTGCATAAATAGCAGCCGTAAAACCAGCGGGACCTGAACCAATAATTACAATATTTTCTACTTTCGATATAGTCATTTTTTATAATTACAACTCATAACGACTTCATTTTAATACTATAACTAACCTTTCATAACAAAAGCAACCTGTTATTTAAGGACTTTGGATGGTAAAAGATGTAACTTCTAAAACTTTACCGATCATAGCTGCTGTCATGATATCTTCTCGGATTTTTCCTGTGATTTTCACCTGAGCAATGGACTGACATAATTCTGATGGTGGTTGATAAAGTTCATAGGTTTTTCCTTCTTGGCTTACTAATGCCCAAACTCCAAAACCAAAACCTTTCTTTTCAATCTTTCCTGTAGCTGTAATTTCCATCATTATAATTATTTGAGATTATATAAATAAATATAAGCACCTTTAGTTGTAAAAGAATCTTGCTTAACTCCGATTTTATCTAAATATTTTTTAATTGCTCTATTTTCGGAACCAACATTAGCATGAGAAAATAATAACCAAACTCGGTCATTGCCTCTTAAGTTATCTAAATCAGTTTGGTATCTTTGCCATTCTGGTTCTGACAAGCCTTTACCATAAATATGATCTAAGTCATCTACACCAATAATATAATCTTCTGGTTTATAACCATATTTTTTGGCATAGTATTGAAACTGATAAATACCTCGTTGGAAAACATATAATATATCTTGAGGTTGTTGGTTATTTTGTAAATATTCTAGAACTTCTCTAATTTCTTCTTTACGTGATGGCTTAAAGATTTTTTCTCCTGTTTCTAGGAAAGGAACTAATAATAGTAAAACTGTTAATAATCTTGTAAAGATAACCTTGATTTGTTGATTTTTTTGAGATGATTTCCCCCATTGCATGAAAGATACACTCCCTTGCGCGATCGCGATTATAAAAAAAGGAGTTAAAAATAAAACTAAACGACTGCGGAAAGGATAAAGGTGTAATGTTGCTGCAATTAGAGTTACCAATAATGGTGATAAAAGACAGAATATTTTAAATTTATCCTGACGAA
This sequence comes from Xenococcaceae cyanobacterium MO_188.B19, assembly GCA_030065715.1. GTDB lineage: Bacteria > Cyanobacteriota > Cyanobacteriia > Cyanobacteriales > Xenococcaceae > JASJCP01. Next base: position 6,269 of record JASJDF010000033.1, read on the forward strand.
AATAAGCAACACAACCAATAATAAATAAGATGATTGCTATACCATCGAATACAGTTTCAAATCCAAGAGGTTTATGAAAAAACTTACCTAATGTATCTAGATACCAAACAATATCAACAACTGAGTTAGGAAAAGCACTCCCCCAAGAATCTTGTAAGTTTTCATTACTGCTGGCTGGTTGAATAAATAAAAAATAGCAAATAATAAAACTAACTAGACTTGTCAAATAAATAACTACTTTTTTAATTATATTTGTTAGAGACTTTAGGTATTTATTTTTAGTTAATAAAATAATAGCTTCTATAACTCCCATTGCCCCCATAACTAAAATTGCAGGGTGGGATAACCAAAGGCTAATAGAAACAGCTAGAGAAACAATAATACTTTGTAATAAATTTAATTCTTTATTACGGAGTGGAAATAAAATAATAAATAAAAATAAAGCTATCGTAACATCACTAGAATATTGTTTTACTTCAGAAGTGTAATAAACCAAGTAAGACAAACTAGTAAATAAAACTAAAGCAATAAACTTACCCTGAGAGTTGAGATACCAAGAGGCAATTTTAGCAAATAAAAAAATACTAATAATTCCTGCAATAAAAGGAAAGAGCCTGAGCGCATATTCGTTATTACCAAATGTTTCAATTGCGAACTTTTCCAGCCACAAAAAGCCAATGGGGGCAGCTTGATCATAATCTAAAGGTTGACCTAATTCACTATAAGAACGATTAACTATATTTAAAGCTAATACTGCTTCATCTGCCCATAAAGAACGATTAAACATATATTGAACTAGACGAACTACAATACCAAAAATAATAATTAACCAGGAAAGAATATTAATTGGGTATGTAATGTCGGAATTAGTCGTAATTGCTGATATCTTTTTTCGTAATTGCACGGTAGTATTAGATTTAATAGCTTCTTAGGTCATAGTTTTTTAACTTCTTTTGTAATTTAACAATATTTTTCCTGTATATTCTAATTCTTTCTCTATCTTTTTCAGTAGGGTTGGAAATTCTAGAAATATCCATGTTATCAGTCATATCTGCTATTTTTACCCTCAAAGCAATCTCGTTGTCCATAACTCTTTTTAAGTAGTCATTGAGCTGCTCTCCTTCTCGTTTGGTAATAGCATCAACAGCTAAAATTATAGTGTTGCTAAATCCTGCTACTTTTAAATCTTCAAGAGTTAGATCAGAATCTTCAACAGCATCGTGGAGAACTGCAATAATTTTCTCTTCAAAAGTCTCCAGAGCATTCATTACTCTTAGGGGATGACCTATATAGGGTTTTCCTCCTTTATCTACTTGTCCCTCATGAGCTAGTTCGGCAATTTCTATAGCTTTATTTAATAGGTTTTCTGGAGTTAACATTATCTCTGCGGTTGGTTGAATATTCCTAAAACCTCTGTAACTTAATAGTTCATCAAGTTAGTCGTACTGACCTTAAATAATAATTATTGTAGAAAATGCGATCGCATTTTCACTAATTTATTTTAGTTTATGAACAAATATTTCAAATAATGCTATGATTTGAGTTGAGTTTGATACAGTCTTATATGGCGTAAAGAACTTCAATGCTCTCGTAACTCAGGGGTAGAGTACTTCCTTGGTAAGGAAGAAGCCATGGGTTCAAATCCCATCGAGAGCTTATGTCCTGATGTACAGTGACTAATTATTTGTCGTTGGAGACACATTGTTGACGTCCAGTATTCCTTTTCTCTATTTTGCTGTTAATCAATTAAGGATTATATAAATTAGGATTAATTATGCAGAAGCAATATCAAGAAAGTCCTATTCAAGCGATTTAGGCAATTGTGAAGGTAAAATTTAGAATCATTAACACTTCGAGCAGAAGCTTTAAGATTAAGCAAATTTCAAAAAAGTAATTGAGCAATATCCCTCGCTTCAAAATTAAGTTAGATAATGATTGAATATCAAGTCGGCGGAAGTTTAGCAGTTAATAACCCTACCTATATAAAACGTCAAGCAGATGACGAACTTTACAATGCCTTACTCAGAGGTGAGCTTTGTTATGTATTGACCAGTCGTCAAATGGGAAAATCGAGTTTGCGCTTACAATCGCGACATCGGATTGAATCTACTGGACAAGGATGCTGCGCTTCAATTGACATGACTCGCATCGGCAGTGAAAATGTTACTCCCGAACAGTGGTATCGGGGTATATCTTTTGACCTTCTAAAAAGTCTCAGAATTTATGACAAAGTAGATTTATCTGCTTGGTGGATCGCTCAAAGTAATTTATCCTTAGTGCAAAAGTTAAGTCAGTTTCTGGAAGAAGTAGTATTAAAGCAAATTCCCGACCAAAAAATCTTTATTTTTATTGACGAAATTGATAGCGTTCAAAGTCTAAAATTTCCCGTGGCTGATTTCTTTGCTTCGATCCGTTACTGTTACAATCAACGAGCAGAAAATCCCGTATATAATCGTTTAGTCTGGGCTTTATTTGGAGTGGCTTCTCCCAGCGAATTAATTGCCGATGTCAAACGCACCCCTTTTAATATGGGAAAAGCGATTGCTCTATCAGGATTTACTTTTGTCGAAGCGATGCCGTTGTTGGCTGGATTAAAACCTGTATTTAAACATCCCCAACAAGTTTTAACCAAGATTCTGGAATGGACTGGCGGACAACCTTTTTTAACTCAAAAACTGTGCGCCTTAGTGCAGCAAGCAGGAAAAGATCGCTCCAATATTCTTCCTGACGATGAGGAAGCTTGGATCGAGACAATAGTGCGATCGCAGATTATTAAAAACTGGCAGATGCAAGACGAACCCGAACATTTACGAACTATTCAGCGATTTATCCTACACGAACCCGCTAAAGTGGGTAGATTACTGAGTTTGTATCAGCAAATTTTATTATCGGATACAGGCATTTCTCTAGATGAAACTTATGAATCGGGCGAATTTGTCCCCCTAATTCTTTCTGGATTGGTGACTTACAGAGAGGGAACTTTAAAAATTCATAATCGTATTTACCGCGAGGTTTTTAGCCTAACTTGGGTTAAGTATCATCTGGCTAACCTGCGTCCTTATGCAACAAACCTAAATGCTTGGGTGCAATCTGACTATCGAGATGAAGCTCAATTACTAAAATCTCAGGAATTGCGAATTGCTGAAGAATGGAGTCGAGATAAACACCTTAGCGATCTTGACTATAAGTTTTTGGCTGCTAGTCAAAAAAGCGATCGCAGTTATCGAGAAAGACGTATTGTCGAAATTCTGGCAATTTTAAGCTATCGCAGTGGTAATCTCAAACCCTATCTCCAAGAAATTGCGATCGCAGTTAGTGAATTATTAAACTTAGATTGGTCGGTTGTCACCCTTTGTGATGGGGATGAAGAACATATCCTTGCCAGTAGCTTCGATATTGGAGAAGCATTCCACCAATGTTATAGTCTTCACCTTACTGTTACTGGCTATGTCTTTAAGAATGGTTGTCCCCTGATCGTAGAAGATACGGAAGCTTGCAGAGATTACGGAGAAGCCCCCGAAGGCTATCGCTCTTATCTGGGAGTTCCTTTGAGGGTTTCCACAGGTGAGCTAGTGGGGACTATCTGCTCGTTTCATTCAACTCCACGCAAATTTAGTGAAGAAGAAGTTAGACTAGCTTCAATCTTTGCCGAACGTGCAGCCTCGGCTATTGAAAACTATAACCTGTATCAAAAACTCCAAGAAATGAATGAAAAACTAGAGGAAATGAATGCAGCACTAGAGCAAGAGTTAATAAAACAGCGACGCAATCCTATTAAAGTTGTTTTCAGTTGGTTGAAAAGATTGGTCATTGGTCATTAGTCATTTGTTATTGGTCAAAGTAGAATTAGCAAGTGACAAATAACAATTAGCAATATTCCAAACATTGAGCAAAAAACTTACGATAAAGTTCACAAGCAATTGTTGCCGAATTACCTTGTAACTTAATCAAGCCAATGCTTTCCAAGCGATAGGCGACTAGCGGAGACAGTTCAACAGGGGTTTTTGTACTAACAATTTTTTTTAAAGCGATTTTCAAGTCTGGATCGGGATTAATGGCAGCTAAAAGTTGACGAAGGCGATCGCTGTAGATGCCAGATTGAGTATGAGCTTCGGCAGTAAGCCTATTGATGTCTGTATATCCCTGACTTAAATGATACAAGGCGAGGCGAACCAATCCAGGACGATAGCCAATTATTTCCAACAATGACATTAGCTTTTTCATTTCTGTTGCGCCGATAAGCTCACATAGTTGATGTCTTTTAATTAATTCTTGAACCTGTTGAAGAGAAAACTCTGGTAAACAGAGAGACAGTCCCACATTAAATGGAGATTGACTGAGTTTTAGAGGAACATAAACATCTGTAGCATGAACTAGTATCCAGCGAACGGACTGCCAAGTTTTTATTTCTTTGGCATCTTCATGCCAAGAACGAAGTAAAGAAAAAAACTCTGACGATATTTGTGGAAATCTGAATAGTAGGTCAACTTCATCTAAAGCAATTACTAGAGGTGCTTGTAATGTTTTGAGTAGATACTCTTCCAAATAAATGGTGCAGCTAACTTTACTCCCGATATCGTTATTCCAATATTCATCTAGCTTAGAAGGAATACCTAGCTGATAACTAATATTGGCACAAAACCAACGCAAGAATTGATCCAGATTATCAAAAACAGCACGATCCGCTCGGTGAAAACTCAGGCTAAAAACCTTCAGGTTGTGGGACTTGGCATGATGCAGAATACGCATTAGTAAAGATGTCTTACCTATTTGTCTAGGTCCTTTTAAGCGAATGAGACTACCAGGTTTTAATACCTCGGTAAAGGTTTTATTTTCAATTGGCGATCGCTTAATATAAAATAGAGAATTTAGGGGTACAGCACCGTTAGGAAACTCAATCTCTAGAGCAACTGATTTGCCTGAAGTATTTATCTGAGAATCATTAGCTGAGTTGAATTTACCTTGTGTTCGAGCGTAGCGATTAAGAATAGCTTTGACATTGCTTTTTGATACTTTCTCTCCTAGAGCTTCTGAGATGGTATTCCATAGCTTAAAGCCAACATCGCGAATATAGCTGTGTTCATAGTTATATTCATCAGCGATTTCTGCATAAGTTTTTTCCATCCAAACTTGACAAAATACGATTTCTTGAAGATTATTTAGAGCGGTCGGGAGTAGCCGATCTAATAGTGCAAGAGCTTCATCTGGAGACATTTTTTCTTAACAATCGGCAGCAATTAATAAACATTTAAAAGATAGCTTAACAGAGTGGCAAGTGAGAGCGTAATTCCCCACAATTTCCAACATAGTATGACTCAATACCAACAAAAGTAGAGTAGCAACAACTGATTTTTTCAGGCTGACCGAAAAACTTTTAACCGTTAAGCTCAATCTTGTTATTCGTCATTTGTCACTTGTTAATTGCGTTTTGACCAATAATCAATGATGCGGATTCCTCTATTATACATTAGTGGGATGAGGTTATTTGACTATGTTTACATACTGCTATACCGCTTAATTAAAGACAGTAAAAAATTAGGGAAATATCGAAAATTCTAATTATTTGCTAAAGGCAGAAAATACAGAAATTTAGATTAATAGTTCAAGGAGTATCTAAATGAAACGCTTGCAAGACAGAGTTACTTTAGTCACAGGTTCGAGTTCTGGAATCGGGGCAGCAGTAGCTGAGTCTATGGCTGCTGAAGGAGCTAAAGTTGTGGTTAATTACGCCCGTAGTTCCAAAGGTGCAGAAGCGGTAGTCGAGAAAATTAAAGCCTTTGGCGGAGATGCGATCGCTGTACAGGCAGATGTCAGTCAGGAAGATCAGGTTAAAAATATGTTCCAGAAGGTTATCGATACATATGGAACTATTGATGTCTTGGTAAATAACGCAGGGTTACAAAAAGATGCCAATTTGGTTGATATGACTTTGGAACAGTGGAATAAGGTAATTGACGTTAACCTCACTGGACAATTTCTCTGCGCCAGAGAAGCAGCTAAAGAATTTATCCGTCGTGGCGTAACGCCAGAAAAATCCTGTGCTGCGGGAGTAATTATTTGCATGAGTTCGGTACATGAGGTGATTCCCTGGGCGGGACACTGCAACTATGCAGCTTCCAAAGGAGGGGTAATGTTATTCATGCAAAGTATTGCCCAAGAACTTGCAGCTTACAAAATTCGCATTAATAGTATTGCTCCAGGCGCGATTAAAACTCCCATCAATAAAGAGGCTTGGGAAACTCCAGAAGCAGAAGCAGAGTTACTCAAGTTAATCCCCTATAATCGCGTAGGTGTACCAGAAGATATCGGTAAAGCAGCCGTTTGGTTGGCTTCTGACGAGGCGGAGTACGTTCACGGTACGACCATATTTGTCGATGGAGGGATGACTCTCTATCCAGGTTTTGCCACTGGAGGTTAGTTTTTTGGCTAATTTTTATTGTCGATAAGTTGAAGGACTACGTTTTTGTTTTAACTGACTCAAACCTTGAAATATGGCAGAGAGACATTTCCTATTGCTTGATTGGTTAGTAGTGATTAACGTGAGCGTCCAACGAACTAAATAGTTATCGAATCCATACCGAATTAACTTGTCATGAATCAAGAATCAGAAAGACTAAAACAAAAAGATTGGAAAAAATGGGGTCCTTATCTTAGTGAAAGACAGTGGGGAACGGTTAGAGAAGACTATAGTGCCACAGGGGAAGCCTGGGATTATTTTTCTCACGACCAAGCGCGATCGCGTGCTTATCGGTGGGGAGAAGATGGCATTTTAGGTATTAGCGATGATAAGCAATTATTGTGTTTTGCCGTAGCTTTATGGAATGGTAAAGACCCGATTTTAAAAGAGCGAATATATGGTCTAACTGGTTCTCAGGGCAATCATGGGGAAGATGTTAAAGATTATTATTTTTATCTTGATAGTACCCCGACTCATTCTTACATGAAAGGGTTATATAAATATCCTCAAGCCGAATTTCCTTATGCTGAATTGGAATCAGTAAATCGTCAACAGGGACGAGGTAGACTGGAATATGAATTACTGGATACGGGAGTATTTGCTAATAATAATTACTATGATGTTTTAGTGGAATATGCCAAAAATTCACCAGAAGATATCTTAATCAAAATTTCTATTACCAATCATAGCAATACGACCCAAACATTAAATTTATTGCCTACGTTATGGTTTCGTAATAGCTGGTCGTGGGATAAGGATACAATTAAACCCACAATATCCGTAGGGACATTTCGCGAAACGCCCCTACAACAAACCATCATCGAAACCAATCATCAAAAACAGGGCAATTATTATTTATATTGCGAAGGTCAACCAGAACTATTATTTACCGAAAACGAAACAAATTATCCCAGAATATTTAACTACGATAACGGCAAGCAATATTTTAAAGATGGCATCAACAAATATATAGTTAATAAGCAAACAGATGCTGTTAATCCTCAACAGATAGGTACAAAATTTTCTCCTAACTACGAATTAACTATTGCGGGAGGCGAAACTAAAACTATTAAATTACGCTTGAGCGATCGCGTCAATTTAACCGATGCTTTGGGTATTGAATTCGACAAGATATTTAAAACTCGCATCGCCGAAGCCGATGAATTTTATAGTCAAATCAATCAACAATCTTTAAACGCAGACTTACTAAACATTCAAAGACAAGCTTTCGCAGGAATGCTATGGACGAAGCAATATTATAAATTTGATATCGATCGCTGGTTAAATGGCGATCCTACTCAACCAGCACCACCACCAGAAAGAACTAAGGGACGCAATCATCAGTGGATACATTTAGATAATGAAGATATTATCTCTATGCCTGACAAGTGGGAATATCCTTGGTATGCTGCTTGGGATTTGGCTTTTCACTGTTTGCCTATTGCCCTAATCGATCCCGAATTTGCCAAATATCAGTTAGATATTATGACGCGGGAATGGTATATGCACCCCAACGGGCAGATTCCTGCTTATGAGTGGGCATTTGGCGATGTTAATCCACCCGTACACGCCTGGGCGACTTGGCGAGTTTATAAAATTGAGGAAAAAAGAACGGGTAAGGGCGATCGCGTTTTTTTAGAAAGAGTCTTCCAGAAACTATTACTTAACTTTACCTGGTGGGTAAATCGCAAAGATGCGGAGGGGAACAATATCTTTGAAGGAGGTTTTTTGGGTTTAGATAATATTGGAGTATTTGATCGCAGCGCACCTTTACCTACTGGGGGACATATCGAACAGGCTGACGGTACGAGTTGGATGGCGATGTATTCGCTGAATATGCTAACTATTGCCTTAGAGTTGGCATTAGAAAATCCTGTTTACGAGGATATGGCAACTAAGTTTTTTGAACACTTCCTCTATATTGCCGATGCCATGAATCATATTGGAGGGGATAAGACTCAACTTTGGGACGATGAGGATGGTTTTTTCTACGATGTGTTGCACCTACCCAATGGTGAGAAAGTCCGTTTAAAAGTGCGATCAATGGTTGGTTTAATTCCTCTATTTGCCGTTACCACCCTCGAACCAGAAATCTTAAATAAGCTTCCTGGTTTTAAGGAAAGATTGGAATGGTTTATTGCCAATCGTCCCGACTTGAGTAAGAATGTGGCACGCATGGAAGATTGTGGAATTTGCGATCGCCGAATGTTAGCTTTATGTTCGGTAACGAGCGATCATCTGGCAACAGGAGATAAGTTACGTCGCATTCTGGCAAAACTCTTAGATGAAAACGAATTTTTAGGCGATTATGGCATTCGTGCTTTGTCTCGTTTCCATAAAGATAATCCTTATAATTTCCACGTCAACGGTAACGATAATTGGCTAAATTACGAACCCGCAGAATCCAGCAGTGGTTTATTTGGCGGTAACTCTAACTGGAGAGGTCCTATTTGGTTTCCTGTCAACTATTTATTAATCGAATCTCTGCAAAAGTTCCACCATTATTTGGGAGATGACTTTAAAGTCGAATGTCCTACAGGTTCGGGCAAAATGATGAATTTGTGGGAAATTTCTCAAGAAATTTCAGCCCGTTTGACTCGTATTTTTATGAAGGATAGTAATCATAAAAGACCTTTATACGGCGCAATAGATAAATTTCAAAATGATTCCCAATGGCAAAATTTAATTCTGTTTCACGAGTATTTTCACGGTGACAACGGTGCGGGAATAGGCGCGAATCATCAAACTGGCTGGACGGGTTTAGTAGCTAAATTAATTCAGCAAAGTGGGAAGTACATTCAGCAAAATTAACTGTTTGGCTTGCTAATGGCTAATTGTCATTGGTTATTTACATTTTGACCAATAATCAATGACAAACCAGATCGTTCAATTATTTGAGAAAGAAATATGTTGATGCAACCAGGTTTAATACTAGCGATCGCTTTAGCCTTAGTTCATGGATTTGCCACTAAACTACCCATTTTTAAGATTATTCCTCATTTTCGCTGGATATCTTTTGCTGGTGGTGTATCTCTCAGTTATGTCTTTCTCGAAATCTTCCCCGAACTCAGTCACGCACAAGAAGAATTGCAGCACAGTGAAACTCTGATGATACAGTTTTTAGAAAATCACGTTTATATTTTGGCACTTGTCGGACTTTTAGTATTTTACGGTCTAGATTTATTAGCTTTTCGATTTAGACCACGGCAAAAACAAGAAAATAACTCTCTTTTCTTTTGGATTCATATTGGCATCTTTGTCATACTTAATATTATCATGAGCTATCTCTTACAAGACCTAGAAGAACATAGTATTGGAGCTTGTATTTTATTCTTTATTACTTTTGCACTTCATTTATTTATTATCGACGATAGCTTACGAGAACATCAGCCAGTTCTTTACGATCAATTAGGTCGCTGGTTATTGGTTGCTGCAATTATTTTTGGTTATGTTATCGGTCAAGTTATCCACATTGACGAAGCTGTTATTTCTATAATTTGGTCTTTTCTAGCAGGAACTATTATTTTTAATGTTCTTAAAAGAGAACTACCTGACGCAAACGACACTTGCTTTGGCTCTTTTATTTCAGGGAGCTTATTGTTTTCAATTTTATTGTTTTCAATATAAAACATTTAATAAGCAATTTAGTCATTAGTCATTAGTCATTAGCTATTAGCAACGAACAGTTTAAAAAACAACATACTCACGCAACTCACTAGCGATCGCAATTAAGAAAAAAATGAAAAACCCAATCAAAATTATATCCATAGCTTTTTTAACTTTAACCATACTAATTGCAATTGGTCGCTCGCCACCTCAAGCCCAATTAATCAAACCATATTCCGCAAATACTTACTTAGCACAAAAGCAAACAAGCTTAGTTCGAGAGGTAGATACTATCGGTATTACTGTCAGTGATATGGAACAGGCAATCGCATTTTATACCGATGCTTTATCCTTTATTAAAATCTCTGATGTGGAAGTTTACGGCGAAGAATACGAACAACTTTTAGGATTATTTGGAGTTCGTCTGCGACTGGTGAGGATGCAGCTGGGAGATGAAGTTATTGAACTAATCCAGCATCTGACTACCCTTTGAGGAAATTTTACCCGAGGCAGTTATCGAAGAAACATTACAAGAAGAAAATGTGAAATATCGCCAAAGATTATACTCTCCAATTGTCACTTTATGGGCTTTTTTATCACAAGTTTTAGACAGAGATAAAACTTGCCATAATGCTGTAAGCAGAATAATTAGCTGGTTGGCAGTAAAGGGAGAACAAATACCTTCAGAAGATAATAGTGGCTATTGCCAAGCTCGATTAAGATTGCCAGAAAACTTTGTCAAAAAACTCTTAAAAAAAAGTGGTCAAAACTTAGAAAAAGAAGTTAAAGAAGAAAAGCTTTGGTGTGGTCGTCATGTTAAAGTTTTTGACGGTTCAACTGTATCAATGCCAGATACGAAAAAGAACCAAGAACATTATCCACAGCCTAGTTCTCAAAAAAAAGGCTGTGGTTTTCCTCTAGCTAAAATAGGAGTTATATTTAGTATTGCTACGGGAGCAGTTATAGATATAGTTATTGATGTTTATCGAACTCATGATGTAAAATTAGCCAGACGTTTATATCAATTTCTAAATTCGGGAGATGTATTTTTAAGCGACCGAGCTTGCTGTGCTTACGCGGATATTTGTTTTCTTAAAAATCAAGAGTGTGATGCAGTAATTCGATTACATCAAAGTCGAAAACAACAATTAAGAAAAGGAAAAAGAATTGGAGATTGTGACTCCTTAGTTACTTGGCAAAAACCTAAATCTAAACCCCAAGGATTATCACAAGAAGAATTTGATAAGTTGCCAAAAAATCTGACAGTTAGAGAAGTTCATTATTACGTCTGTATTCCCGGATGGCGAACTAAAGAAGTTACTTTAATTACGACTTTATTAGATGCTCAAATTTATCCGATCAAAGAACTGTTAAAAATCTACGAACTGCGTTGGAATGTCGAACTAAATTTAAGGCATATTAAAACTAGTTTATCTATGGATATTCTCAGAGGCAAAACTCCTGAAATGGTTCGCAAAGAAATCTATGTACATTTGTTAGCTTATAATTTATTGCGTACAGTTATGTGGCAGGCAGGAATCACTCATACCCTTGATTCTTTACGCATATCCCTCCAAGAATCTCGGCATCATTTCAATCATTTTGTTTCCGAATTAAAAGATGTTAGCGGAAAAAAACGAAAAAAACTATTTCAAATAATGTTGAATCTAATTGCTCATAAACCCCTGAAAAAAAGAGTAGGGCGATTTGAACCAAGAGTCAAAAAGCGTCGCCCGCTCATCTTATCCATTGATGCAAGAACCCAGAGCTATTCTCAAGGAAAAAATAGCTTGAGAATAGATTGATTTAGTTCTTTTTTTTGGGTTTAAAACAATTAAATAGTCATTTCTACTTTCTAGCTCAAGTTCGATTCAACTTGACTCTTTTGTGCTGCACTCCTATTGACTTTTTAGGCGATAAACTTGAGCTAGTCGAGATGCCAGTTCATCTAAATTGAACAAATTAGTACTCTTGTGAGCTCCCCCCAACGGGGTACTGCTAACTTTTCAGTTGGAGCAAACCCCGAGAGAAATATTGGACAAAGTAGGACAGTCTTCCTCAGCTATAGGTTTGGAGTCAAGAGTTTTTTCGTCAGGGGGGACAAATTGCCCCGATTTTCAATACATAAATACTAACAAACAAGCAAAAAAGCGGGGCAATTTGTCCGCGAAGGGGGCTTCAATAAACCTTGGTCAATGTACCTTAATCAAAAACTTGATGTAAAAGCCCCCTTCCGCGACTGTCCTACTTTGTCATATTTTTTTGTAACCC
>JASJDF010000034.1 GCA_030065715.1 Xenococcaceae cyanobacterium MO_188.B19
ACTCCTGGTGCCAAAAACTTAGCATAACTAAGGTCATTACCAAATAAACCTTGGGGTGCTTTACTAAATAATGCGCCAAATAATACCAACCACATAAAAGGCTGAATTACTCCCGCCATCAGGGTAGATGGACGACGCTGAAGCTGAATAAACAGACGTTTGGTAAGGGCTAAAGTTTCCTGTATAAAGTCTCCGATAGGACTACTGTTTGCTTCTGTTTGCTCCGTAATTCCAGGATTAGGAGCTAATATAGAACTAATTTTGCGAGTTGCGACCATAGATTTGTTTCCTTAATAAAATAAATTGGGATCAATTTAACTCTTCATTGCTTGTTTTTGCTCTTTTTTGGTGTCTCTGGTACTGGCAGCAGCTATTTCTGCATCCATCAGAGTTTGACCAGTAGCAGCAAGATAAACATCATCTAAACTAGGACGAGATTGAGCGAGACTAAAAGTTGGCAAGTTAATACTATTTAAAGATTGCTCGATCTGGCTCAAACTATTAACTCCTGATTTGACTATGAGATTCAGAGAATTACCTTGTGCTGTGTTGATGATTACTTGTTCGACAAAGGGCAAGTTTTTTAATAAATGTTGGGCTTTTTCGGCTTCTTCTTGGGGGGTAAACTCCCGAATACGGAGGGTAACGCGATCGCCTCCTATTTTATCTTTTAACTTTCCAGGTGTTCCTTGATCAATCACTACTCCTTTGTCTATTATCGCCAAGCGATCGGCTAAAGCATCAATTTCTTCGAGATAATGACTAGTAATAAGCACTGTTGTTCCTGCTTGCTTCAATTCTCGTAAAAAATTCCACAACACCATTCGGCTTTCTATATCTAATCCTACCGTTGGTTCATCTAATACTAAAACTTCTGGCTGATGTAATAACCCTGCTGCTAAATCTAACCGCTTGCGAATTCCCCCAGAATAAGTGCCAGTTTTTTTGTTAATGTAGTCGGTCAGTCCTAAAACTTCTACTAGTTGAGGAATTCTAGTTTTCTTAACCTTGCCAGGAAGATGATAGAGTGCAGCTTGTAGCTCTAGTAATTCTCGACCTGTAAGTACTTTATCAATTGCTACTTCTTGAGCTACGTAGCCTAGGCGGTTTCTGACTGCTTTGGGATTTGCGATCGCAGAAATCCCCCCTACTTCAATTTTTCCTTCATCGGGTTTAGCTAGGGTACATAAACAACGAATGGTGGTAGTTTTACCCGCACCATTGGGACCTAATAAGCCAAAAATTTCCCCTTGATTAACTTTGAAAGAGATATCTTTGACAGCACAGACATCCCCGTAGTTTTTTCGTAAATTTTCAATTAGAACGGCAACAGCCATATTATCTACTAGTCATTTAACATTTAACATTTAACATCTATCACTACAGTGTGGTGTTCCATAGTTAATGATCGATATCTAATGTTTTAAGTTTATTGTAATGATATTTCATATTTCATTACTGTTAAAATCCGCCGTTAAAGTCAAAGATTTCTAACGGCGGGAGAGTATTAGGAAGAATATCTGGCTTTAATCATTTTGTTTAATGCCAAAAGCATTAAAAGAGTGATTGTCAGAATATAGGGATTTACAGATGGCTCTGGAATACTTGCGATTTCGCCATTATTAGGGTTAACAGTTGGCTGTCCAATGACTATGTCAGGAATAATTCCTGGCGGGTTATTTAAGTCATCTGTAGGAGAGGAAAGCAAAGGAGTAGAATCGCCAAACAACGATAAGGATTCACCATTACTCTGGGCTATGGTTGAGGAAGATTGACTATCGGAATTTAAAGCCACTAAAGCAATAATCAGCACAGTAAATCCGATTCCTCCTAAAGTTGCATATAGAGCAGTCTCCTCTGATTCATCCAAAGTGACTATTACTTCTGGATTATTAAACAAAGTAATAGCACCAGCATTTCCTTCAATAAATGATTTGATATAAGATTCCCCTTCTAGAGTATTACCATCCAAAGTATCTAGTTTTGGATTGATCTTAAGAGAAGGACGATTAAATTCTCCTGGGATATCTGTATAAGGATTACTAAGAATTTTATAGAGAGCAAAATTTGTATTTTCGTAATTATTGCTTTCTAAGGTTGCAACTGCATAACGAAACTGCTGAAGATGAAAAGCTGTTTCTATTGAATTTAAGCCATATTCAGTGATTTTAGCTTCAATATTAGGTATTTTTTGAGCTTCTTCTAGTATGGTTCTTCCGTAAGCGGTTTTTAGTCCAATCATCCCTTCTCGAAGATTGAGACTATTTTTATTTTGGGTTACAGAAGTGGAGTTGAAGTTACTAACAATTTCGTATAACTCTTTAGAACTAACTGGTTCTAAAACTCCAATACCAGAATATTCATAACGGTCTAGGATATAGGGACTAGCATTCACCCAAAAAGAATCAGAAGTTACCGAGGAAATATCTTTAGCTGAAGGATAGTACTTCAGGAAATTTTGGTAATTTTCTAAACCCCCTGAAGCTTTCAGAATTAGGTCTTGATAAGTAGTTCCAGAATTTTCTAGAATAATTTTTTGGAGTAATGCTGCTGTCTTATTACACTTGGTACCGAAACCCACAGAACATCCCTGTATTCCCCTCATGTTACCTAGGGGCTGTCCTTGGAGTTGGTATTCGATGAGATGTCCTTCTAAACCTGGTTGAATGCCTCTTCCTAGACGTAATTGGGCAACAGCAGATTGAGTTGCAGAAAACAAAGTAGTTAGGAAAAGGGAGAAAGCGAGAAAGTTTAAGTTATTGTTAAATCCTGCAATGAGGTTAGTCTTGACCATCTATAATTCGTGGGAGATTAATTGTGAATATCCGTACTTAGCGGAATGTTAAGAGACAAGCCAGTACCACGCATATCCCCACGCAAAGGATGATATACCGCTATGGTTGCTGCTGGCTCATCTATGGCATAAGTACGCTCGCTAGATGGCTTGATACGACCATCTACGATTCTTTGGTAAAATTCTTGGAAATAACGCCTAATGCCCGAATGATAGGGTTTGGGTATCTCTGTGTAGAAACCGATCATCTCTAAAAAAAGATCAGTAGCTGCGTTTTGTTGTCCGATAATAAATTTTCCTTCCTCAAGAAAAGTAGAAACAACTAAAACTTGATCGAGTTTCTTGACTTTAAAAATAGTGTATTGACGATTGGGATTATCTGGATCTTCTACCAAACATCCATAACTACCATTACCAAGATTAGTTAATCCTAGTTTTTGATAGAGTTCTAACTCTTCTGGAGTCAAAACATTGTCTTTGGCATCTTCTAAAGTTCTTACTGGAGGAGGTGCATCGGTATTCTGTTGTCCGACATATTCCCTACTAGAAAAGTTGGAGCAAATATTCTGATTAATTTCTTCAATAACAGAATCGTTTGGCAAAACAGCAGTTTGCCCTCTGGAATATTGATTAGGCAAACAAAAGAAAGCAGCAATCGTTAACAAAAGGCGAGCTTTCATAAACTTTTTTCAGTAAATATACGTAAGAGGTTTTAAGGAGAGTTAAGTAAGTTTAAGTTAACTATACTTAAGTGCTTAAATAAAAATTATATATGCTTTTTATTAAATCAGTAATCACTCGTATGTATGAATCAGTAATCACCCTGATAAAGCTTTTTAAGACAGGAGTTTTTAGCTAAAAACTCTTAGATATAGCTAAAAACAAGAAATGAGTCAAATATTTTTGTATTAAAACACCCTTTATTGCAAGGGTACAAAGGGATTAAGGTGATGCTATTCGATTAACAATTATTGTTTGAGAGTCAAGGAAAGGTAAAAGACCATTTTATCTAGCTTTTGCCTTCCTGGATTCAATTTTGCTAACTTTTCCTTTCTCTGTCTATGAGGCTTAAATACTTAAGAAAAATCATTTTCATCTTTTTAGGTTGACACTAACTACTAACTACTACTTGTATCAACTAGGTAATCAATTTTGTATTACTACTTATTTACTTAATAGTTTCATTAGTAGTCAAAGCCATAGCGACTCCTAACAAAAGAATCAAACCCCCCAAAACTACTCCCATAGAAGGAGATTCCTTGAGAAAAATCCAGGCTAAACTACTAGAACCTACGGGTTCAATTAAAATACAGAGAGTTACTATTGTGGGAGATAACCATCGTAAAGCCCAGTTAAAGCTAGTATGACCTATGATTTGAGAAAATATAGCCATTAATAAGCCATAAAGATAAACTTGTTTGGGATATCCTTGATAATTAGCACCTAATAGTAGAGGAAGGGGTAGCAAAATTAGTGCTGCGCTGGAATATGCGATCGCGATATAACTAGCTAGACTAAGTCCTTGTTTTTGAGCTTTTCTGCCACATAATATGTATAGACTAGCCATTATTGCCCCAATCAAGGCTAAAATAGCACCTAATACTGAGTTATGATCGGCATTAACAGTATTGCTTTCAGCTACAGCAATTATTACACTACCTAATAAAGCAATAGTAAGTGCGATCGCAGTTTTGTAAGATAACTTTTCTTTGAACCACCATCGAGCCAACAAAGCTACCCATACCGGGTTAGTTGTCACCAACGTAGTAGAAGCAGCTACAGAAATAAAAGCTAAAGAACTAATCCAAGTAGCAAAATGGAATCCCAGGCAAATGCCAGCAGCGATCGCAAAATAATAAGTCTGATTACCAACTTTTAGGTATTTTATTTTACGCCAAGTGGGTAGTAAAATCAGAGCGGAGATAACTAAACGAAAAGCAGCCAAGAATAAACTAAAACCAATAGTATAGTTATCCGCTGCATCCATTGCCAATCGAATAAAGATAGCAGCAGCAGAAACAGATACAATACCAATAATTAAAACTATAGTAATTTGCCATATTTTAGGCTGCATTGCTCAACTATCCATAATTAATATATGTCTAAACTTCCCCCTTTAAATACTGACACTATCTGGACAATTTTAAACGAAGAAATTGAGGACAATATTGTCAATCAGCTAGTCTGGTACTATTTAGGCTATCGTTATGATGAATCTAGTCAAAGTTGGGATACCTCTGGCGTAGCAGCAGATTGGAAAGAAGCTTATCCTGAACCACCAGATTTTATTGAAAATCGACCACCTACAGTAAAATTAACTCGTTCTATTCCTAAAACCAATAAACAATTACTCAAGGAAAAATTAGGATTTAAAGGCTACAAAGTTGGGGAATTTACTCCTAGACATACTCGCCGTGCTACGGCTGCTAATTGGTTACTAAGTTATATGGTGACTCATGAGTTAGAAGATTAAAGATAATGTCAATTATTTACTGTTAAAAAATACTTTAATTCCTGGTTGTTCAAAGAATTAATGAAATGTAGCTTCAATAAATTGTGACTAATAAAATAAGCATAGCTGCTATTGAGAAACATCTGATAATCATCATTATCAGTTAAATAGTTTTGCATAAATGCTAGAGTCATAGCTTGAAAATAATCTTTATATATCTGGGCTTGAAAATTAGTTTTTGACACATTTTTATTTTCTTTATAACTTCCTTCAGTTGTGTAACTATGCCCACCTTTTTCAATTAATAGTAAATGTTTTTCTGCTTGTTCTAACCAAGTAAAAGGAATTATTTGCTCTATTAAAGCAGGAGTTACAAAGTCTTTAGTGCCAGAAACTAAAGTGGTAGGAATATTGACTTTACTCAACCCTTCTTGACCAAATACACTACTAATTGTTGGGTTAATGGCGAATACTGCTTTGACTCTTGAATCAGCTAATTGGTACTCATGATTATTCTCTAATTTTAGAGCGATACACTGAATTAGTAGAGAGAAATTATATAATTTTTTTTGTTTTGATTCACCCTCGCAATGTTGTTCGAGGTAGGACAAATTAAGTTCGGCACCAGCCAAAGCTAGTGCTGCATATCCCCCAAAAGAATGACCAATTACTCCTACTTGTTCTAAATTTAAACTGCCATTATCAATAGATTTATTTGATTCTATTTTATCCAATTCATCTAATAAAAAAGAAATATCAATCGGGCGGTTAACAAACTCTTGAGCTTCCATTATTTCTCGATTAATTCCTTTGAGAAATTTCTCCATTTGTGCGCGATCGCTACCCGAATGACTGACTGTTATTACCCCAAATCCATAACTTGCTAAATGTTTTGCTAAGTAAGCAAAATTATTACCATTTGCCCCTAAACCCGGAGAAATAACAATTAGAGGAATAGAGTTAGGAGTTTGAGGACGATAAAGTTCGGCAGAAAAAATGCGATCACGTTTAGAATCATGAAACACTAAATTTTCTTTTTTCCAACTGAAATCCCCTGATTTTCTAAGATCTGGATATTGTTTAAAATTAATTTTTACTCCTTTTTGTGCTGCTATAGTTGCTTGTTCTTTTATTTCTGCGATCGCAACATTACTATGTTTAATTAATTTGCTAAAAGTGTTAATAAATTTCAGACTATTTTCTCCATTAATATACATAGTTTCACTAGGAAAATGATGTAAAAAATTAATCAAAGTTAAGCCATCAGGTTCACTAGCAGCTAAAATCAAAGCCGATCTTAAAGCATAGAAACCATTTTGAGTAAAACTAGGCTGAATTAGTTCTCCCAAAGTCTTCAGTATTTGTTGACCAACAGAAGTATTTAAAAAACGATAAAGTCTAACACTATCTATTTTTATAGGATGAGCTAGTATTTTTTGTAGTTTTTTTGCATCTTGATCCTCAATAAATTTCAGATAAAACCCTAAATTGCGATCTATTTTCCCTGTTTTGGCATAGATTTCTAAAGATTGACAAGGAAGAGAAAACTCTAGTAAATTGTATCTAAAAGAAATCTTTTCTGCTGCTAAGGTTTTGGGTGTTTTCCAAAGCCATATTACACTACTAAATATAGATATCAATAAATAATAATAAAATCTTTTTTTCATGTTGCACCAAGTATTAAAAATCTAAGAAAAATTTTTAAAATTTAATAGCATATAGTAAAACTACAATCAAAGCATGGTGATTTAACTTAATTTATAAAATATAATTATGTAAGGTAAATTGACTAATTTACCTTACATAATGATTCTGTTTTATTTAAAATTACGATTGTTATCGTAAGTAAATCATAGAAAAATTCTGGTGCAAGCAAAATACTCGCACTTTCTGACAAATGATTGAGCGCAACTATATATTGATAAGTATTAATTAAATAGTTCCCAAATTTTTAGTTTTCATGTCACAAACACAAATAAAATATTTGCGTAGTATATTAACTCTCAGAAAAATAACTAGTTTGTTCTCAATCCTTTGGGATTTAGCTATTATTGGATGCTATAAAACAGCTAAAAAAATATTATGACTGTTACGAAAACATTAAGTTTTAAAAATTAATAATCAAACATTTAGTCATCATATTTTTCCAAACTTTAGGTTAACGCTCAATAAAAAGAGCATTCCGAATTCCGTCACGTCACAAAATCGTTCTCAAACCGAGACTGCCAATGATAATCAAAGGGCTAACTTAAATAATTATTTCAACTAATTGAAACTATTTTTCTCCCCTCTCCAGAAAAGTGTTAGTATAGGGTTCGAGAATTAACAGATTAACGATTTAAGTTTTCATTCAGTATCTAAAGGTCTTTTCCGTAAAGTATTGAGCTATTTCTTGGACAATAATCCGAATCTCTCTAAACACAACAACCATTGAGAGGACAACTAAAATATGTCAATTTATGTAGGTAACTTATCTTACGAAGTCGATCAAGGCGACTTAACTGAAGTTTTTACTGAATATGGAACTGTCAAAAGGGTTCATATTCCTACAGATCGTGAAACAGGGCGAGTCAGAGGATTTGCATTTGTGGAACTGGAATCTGAAGCCGATGAAGATAAAGCCATTGAAGCTTTAGATGGAGCAGAATGGATGGATCGTACACTCAAAATCAACAAAGCTAAACCCCGCGAGAACAGAAGTTCCTTTGGCGGTGGTCGTCGCAATAACCGCTTCTAAACTTTTCTGTAAAGAAAATTTTAGAAGCAACTGCTAGCCAGTTTTTATAGCTTTATACATTTGGGTTAGGACAAGTTATTAATCTATCTACTACCTAACTTAAACTTGTAAAGCTATATTTTATTGAACTGTGGTTACTTTATTGCTGTTCCAGTTAATATTTTAACCAACCAGTAATCTTTTAATTCTTCACTAATAACTTGTATTAAATTTTCCCAAGAAACATCTAAATCTTTGTTTTCTATAGCAACTAATAAACTATAAAGTAGCTCGAAGTTAATTCTATTTTCTTTATCCATTATGATAAATTTGCCATGCTTAGTATAATTTAGCTTGGCTATTTCGTCTTTGCCTGATTTTCCCGAAATTTTATCTTGTCGGCAATCTCTCAATAATCGGAAAGTAATATTCTTATTATTAATTACTAATTCATTATGATTTTTGATTCTGAAGGTAAAAGCACTACTCCCGATTTCAAGAAATCCAATACATACTGTTTGCTTTTCATTTTTGATTATTAGATGTTCGGGAAGTTTATTTTTCCCTAGTAGTAAATGATCTATTTCCAAAGAATATTCAGTTTTGAAAGCTTCTACAATTTTTCTCAACTTTCCTACATCATCATGGTCAGTAATAATTTTGGGTTTTTGATATTCGTTGAGTAAGATTTGTGTGGTTTCTTCAATATATTTTTTGATGGGGTCTATAGGTGGGGGAGGAAAAATAGGAGGGATTATAGGTGGGTTTTTACCATTATTAGAAGGATTAAACTCACTGATAACTTCAGATATCTTAGTGAAAATTTCTTTATAAGATACTAATTGTTTTTCTATTTCTTCTAATCTTTGACTTAAGCTACTATCATCGAGCTTAATAATCTTTGTTTCTGTCTCGTCTTTAATCTTCTTTGGTAAAGCAATTTTATTTACTTTATGCCGATAATAATCCGCAGCACGGTTTAAGATAGAACGAATCGAGTTACACTCTA
Source organism: Xenococcaceae cyanobacterium MO_188.B19 (assembly GCA_030065715.1). Taxonomy (GTDB): domain Bacteria; phylum Cyanobacteriota; class Cyanobacteriia; order Cyanobacteriales; family Xenococcaceae; genus JASJCP01. Next base: position 8,972 of record JASJDF010000034.1, read on the forward strand.
AAATATCTTGTAATTCTGATTTAGTAAAAAATTGTTCTACTTTTGCTTTTGCCAAACGCATCATTAAATGGGTTTTACCCATCCCTGGTTCACCAGTAACTACTACTCCTTTACTTTGGTTATTGTGATCGCTTTTGATATCATTAACAGCTAAAATCAGAGTCTGAAATTGCTCTTGATAAATAGAACTTAAATCGAGGTGATGTTGAAAGGGATTATCGACTCGATTACTATTAAAAGGATTGGCTTTTTGAGATTGAGGAATAGTAGTTATAGGGGTCATGATTTTACAATATAGTTGATAGGTGAATTCAGCATCATATCTAGCATGGTGAGCCATACTAGAATTAAAGTATTTATTTCTAACTTTAATATTTAGTTGTTTACTGAGATTTTCCAAAGAATAACTAGTTGACTTGGGTAAAAATTTTTGTGCTAATTGATAAGTGCAAATATATTTGAGTTTGTTTGCCTTAATACCAACCTTTTTATAAGATTTTTTGAGAACTTGTAAATCATGTTTTGCATTGTGAAATATAACTACTCGATGATTTGCTAAATTGTTAAAATCTCCTAGTATTTCTTTTAAAGGTTTTTTATTTAATGTAATTCTATAATTGTCAGGATATTCTTCAGAAAAAGCTTCATATTCTAACTTTCCATTGCAGTCAATGACAGCTATTTCACGTAATTCATTTTTCCCTTCCGTGTCAACAACTATAAAATTTTTTGACGGTTGCATATTAGGGGAAATTCAACCCTGATTAATTATTAATTCCAATTTCCCATAACCGCTCAAACTAAGTCAACCAAGTTTTTACGGAAGTTTCCTAATAGGTAAGTTCAACGAGTACGAAGGTAAATTCTTTAAATCCAGTTACATTTCTTAATCGACTAATAAGCGGTATGCCCAAAAGGATTCCCTAACAACACCATCTAGTTTTCACAACTTAAATAATATCGCCATAACATTCAAGAAAGATTACAAAATAGATTCAAGTTCTTGATAACTCATAAAATAGTAGTAGAAGTTAATAGTTTATGAAATGGGAGTTCGAGTATGTATAAAAACATCTTAGTTGCTATAGACGACAGCGAACTCAGCCGAGAAGCATTTGAACAGGCTTTATCATTAGCCAAAACTTTTGGTGCTAATCTCCATTTACTTCATGTATTATCTCCTTTACAAGTAGAATATCAGGATACAGCTTCTTTGGCTTTTAGTGGTGTTTATTATCCCGACACTTTCTATGAAGTTATTAAGGAAAGGTGGGAAGATTTAGAAACAACAGGATTAGACTTTTTAAAATCCCTTTATCAACAAGCAACTCAAGCAGGAGTGACTACAGAATTTACCCAACAAATTGGTCAAATAGATCAAGCAATTGTGGATTTTGCTAAAACTCAACATCCTGATTTGTTGGTTGTAGGAAGTCATGGAAGAAAAGGTTTAAATGAATTCTTCCTTGGTAGTATCAGCAACTATGTTTCTCATCATGTTCCTTGTCCAGTTTTATTAGTTCATCACCAAGAAAAATCTGAGATAAACAAACCTAAAGTAGCAGTTTCGGCAAGTACCTAAAAACAATTGGGTGCTATCGTTTGGCTCGAATTCCCAAAATTCCTAAAGTTATAAATATAACTATGATTACTCTTAAATAATTGTGCCAATTTGGTTCTAAATCTCCTAAATAGTGAGAACCAAGATATATTGTGTGGAGTACTCCTAGAATTAAAGCAGGAAGGGATAAAAGGTGGATTTTTCGCCAGAATTTCCCCAGAAATTGTTGTGAGCGATCGCTGCTAGTTAATGCTGCTGGTGTAATCAGTAAAATAGCGATTATTCCAGCGATCAAACCCAATTGGTGAGAAGGTAACATAAAAAATATGGCTTGGGGTTGCCAATTGAGAGAATGATCTAATTGATGTAAAATATGCGCGATCGCTAAAACATAAGCACCAACCCCAATTAAACGACGATACTGTAATAAACCCTTCCACCAATAGCTTATGGGACGAGCAATCAAAGCTAACATCAATAAAATTAATGCACCATGTCCCGTGTAATCAATCATGGTTTGAGTTCGCAACAGAGTTAGAATTCCAATAATTAAAGTTATCCACCCTCCTAAACGAAACAACTGACTGCGTTTATCTGCGCTAATACGAGATGCAGATACCCCTACCCCTACCATTGTGGGTATTGTTCCCACTCCAAAAGCCAACATAGTGGCTGCACCTTGCCAAATATCAGCAGTTTCAGCAGATTTAACTTGAGCAATATATAAAAAACCGCAGGGAATTAAACCCCAACATAACCCCAAAATTACGGGAGTCCACCAAAAATTAAGACTAGCAACTCGATCCATCGCTAAACTTAAACTTTGATGTAATTTGCCCTGTAATGGATGAATTATTGGTATTTGAGGTAAAAAATTAGGGGCAATCCGAATCAAACCCCACCAGATAAGCAATAATCCTGTGAAAATTGCCATAAACTGCCTTAATTGGCTAGTAAATATTAAATTTCCAAAAGCACCCAAAATGCCACCTACCAAACCATAACTAAGAATTCTTCCCCCATTCAGTAAAAGATGAAATACTAAACTAGTCCACCATTTGTCTCGATCGCGATCGGACAAAGCAAAAGATACGGTTAATGCGCCACACATTCCTGCACAATGACCAAAACTACCGAAAAATCCTAAAGCAGCAATAAGTAGCAAATCCAGCATGAAATATCTTGCACTAATTCCCAATATTTGTAGCAGTTTATTACTACTGAGTTTATTTAATACCCAAGTACTGTCTCACAATATTAAAACTGATGGCAACGTTGGAGTAACTTTTCATATTGAACCAGAACATAGCCCTATTGCGAAAGAGCCTAGTCAAACTTGGTTTGTGCTTACTCGCAGAGGCGGAACAATTATTCCTCTATCCGAGTGTGATTGTGAGTTAAACATCTATTATCAGTCCAGTAATTCTCAAAGCCAGTTGGTACAAACTCCTCCTCTAAAACCCCTTTCCCCAGAACAATATCAAAACATTCCTGGTGCTGATATTATATTTCCCGATGCAGGTATTTACGACCTAGAACTTGTAGGAAAACCTTTAAACAATAGTAATTTCCAACCCTTTTCTGTTACATATTCCGTTACAGTCAGTCCTAGTCTGGTTAAAGAAACTCCAACTATTGCTCCAGAAAGTAATATCATTGCTAGTACAGAAACATTAGAAATCAACTCTAATACTTCAAGTAAACTTTCCTTTCCTTTAATTACTACCCTATTGATTTTAGGAGTAACTTTGCCCATAGGTGCTTTTTGGTGGCTTAAAAATAAACAGAATTAAATCGAGCGATAAAATACTTAAATCTTAATTTTTTTGGGTTGTTCCAATTGGTAGAATAATCCCCCAAGAAGATACTAAACAGTATAAAGTGGCGATCAATAGACCAAGAATTAATTACTGCTCAAAAGTAATTATTATGTTTCTGAGCTTAGGATTGACTGTAGAAAGTCAATCAAGTTTGGCTCAACTAATTCCCGATAAAACCTTGGGTAATGACAATTCTATTGTTACTCCCAATGCCACTGTTAGAGACCTACCAGCCAGTTTAATTGAAGGCGGAGCAGAAAGGGGAGCCAATTTATTTCATAGTTTTAGGGAATTCAATATCGGAAATTTAGAAAGAGTCTATTTTGCTAATCCCACAGGTGTTGAAAGAATATTTAGTAGAGTTACAGGAAATAGTGTTTCTAATATTGATGGTGTGTTAGGGGTACTGGGAAATGCAGATTTATTTTTCCTCAATCCTAATGGGATTATTTTTGGGCAAAATGCCAGTTTAGATATTAATAGTTCGTTTATTGGTAGTACCGCAGACAGTTTAGTATTTGGTGATGAATTTACTTTTAGTGCTAGCAATCCTACAGATGTACCAGCTTTATTGACAGTCAATATTCTTCCAGGTTTACAGTATGGTAATAATCCAGGTACAATTTCTAACCTTTCCGTAGCTAATGAGGTTGGTTTACAAGTGCCAACCAATGAAACGTTAGGTTTAGTTGGGGGAGATATAGAAGTTAATGGCGGATTTATATCCGCTTTTGGTGGGAGAGTAGAGTTAGGTAGTGTGGGAGATAATAATTTAGTAACAATTGAGGCTGTTGATAACGGTTATACGTTTAATTATGATGGTGTCGAGCAATTTCAAGATATAACTCTTAATTCAGCCCTAGTTGATGTGAGTGGTGATGGAGGAGGAGATTTACAACTTCAAGCTAAAGAGATTAGTCTTAGAGAATTTTCACAAATTAACTCTGGTACATTCGGCTCTGAATCTGGTGGATTTGCACTTATTAAAGCTGCCGAATCAATCATAGTGAATGACAGTCTCATACTTGCTGAGGTCAATCCAGGTGCTTCAGGAAACGGCAGTATTGTGACTATAGAAACAGAACAATTAAAGGTAATCAATGGAGGATTGATATCAGTTAACACTTTGGGAGAAGGAAAAGGTGGAGAGTTAAGAATAGCCGTGGATGACTTAGAAGTCATTGGTAGTACTCCTGATGGTGAATTTCCTAGTGATGTGTCTGCCATTGTTGGTTTTGATGCTACTGGTAATGGGGGGAACTTAATTATTGATAGTGAGCGTGTAACTATAGCAAATGGTGGCAGGGTATCAGTTGGTGTGTTTGGTCAGGGAAATGCAGGAGATTTAACAATAACCGCTAGAGAAATAGAAATTAGTGGTGAGACATCTGATGGAAGATTTGGTAGTAGTTTAGATGCCCAAGTAAATTCTTCAGGAATTGGTAATGGAGGCAACTTAGTAATAGAAACTGACACTTTAAAAGTTGATGGAGGAGCGCAAGTATCGGTTAGTGTGTTTGGTCAGGGAAATGCAGGAGATTTAACAATAACCGCTAGAGAAATAGAAGTTCTCGGAACATCACCAAACGGTAGATTTAGTAGTGGTTTATTTGCTGATTTAGCTCGTTCAGCTCAAGGTAAAGCAGGTTCTATCGCTATAGAAACTCAAGATTTAACATTAGCTAATGGAGGGGAAATATCTCTTAGTAGTTTTGGCAATGGAGATGGAGGAAACTTAGACATAACTGCTACTAAAATAGAAATAATTGGAACTAGACCTAATGGAAACTTCTCCAGTGGTTTATTTGCTCAAGTAAATCCATCAGCAGAATTAGGAAGTGAAGGTTCTATAAATATAAAAACTGAGAGTTTAAAAGTAGCCGATGGAGCGCAAGTATCAGTTGGAACTGACAGCATGGGAAATATTGGAAATGCAGGAAATTTAGTTATTCAAGCTAGTACAATTGAAGTTATTGGAGAATCAGCAGACGGTCGAATAGGAAGTGGTATTTTTAGTCAAATTAGTAATCCTTTAGCTACGGGAAATAGTGGAGATTTAATAATCGAAACTGAAACTTTGAAAGTTGATGGAGGCGCACTAATATCTGTTAGCAATTTTGGAGAAGGAAAAGCAGGAAATTTAAAAGTAACTGCTGCTGAAGTAAAAGTATTGGGGACATCAGCAGATGGTATATTTAGCAGTAATTTATCTTCAGTTTCAAATGGTACTGGAGATGGTGGAGAACTAACAATTACTACAGAAAAATTATCAATTTTAGATGGGGGAGAAATTTCTGCTAGTAGTAACAATATAGGGGAAGCAGGTAATTTAGAGATAAATACTAAATCCCTTAATCTAGATGATGGTGCAATTACCGCTGAAACTGATGCAGGAGATGGCGGAAATATTACTCTACAAATAAAGGATTTATTACTACTCAGAAATAAAAGTAACATATCTACTACCGCAGGAAGACTTGAAGCAGGGGGAGATGGGGGAGATATCACTATTAATAGCGATTTGATAGTTGCTTTTCCTCAAGAAAATAGTGATATTACTGCTAATGCTTTTAATGGAAAAGGAGGCAATGTTAACATTACTACTCAGGGTATATTTGGTTTAGAATTTCGTACCGAACAAACTGAAAAGAGTGATATTACTGCTAGTTCTGAATTTGGGTTAGATGGTGACGTTACGATTAATACTCCTGATGTAAATCCCGCAGAAGGTTTAGTTAATTTACCCCAAACTTTTGCCATTCCGCCTTTAGATACTAGTTGTCAGGCACAAAATTCGAGTAATAGTAGTTTTGTGAATTTAGGGAGGGGAGGTTTACCAGAAAATTCGCGAGAAGTTCGTAGCGAGCAGGAAACTTGGGATGATTTACGTCCTCCTGCTGTAGACAAGTTTTCTAACACTGAAGCCGAATCGACAAAATATACTCCTATTATTGAAGCTCAAAGTTGGATAGTGGGAGATAATGGCAATATTTTTCTAGTTGCTAATGTCGATTCAAAAAATAATTCGGGAAATTATAAAAACCCAAATTTAATTAATTCTTGTGATTAAAGTAAGGTGGGCAATGCCCAGCCTACCAATCTTAAATAATTGACAATTGATTGCTATATGTATCATAACAAAATTAATTTCTTTAAAAGAATTATTCTTGGCATCATCTTAGTAATTATTTTGGGTATATTGTCAAACAGATTTTTGATAATAGCGACTAATGCTAATGCTACAAATAATATAGTAAACAGCAAAAATACTTTGGTTAATACTCAAGTTAATCCTGCTCAATTAGTTGAACAAGGTAGAAAATATTATCAAGCTCAAGATTACACTGAAGCTGTAAAAGTTTGGCAAAAAGCACAGAATATTTATCAATCTCAACAAGATAAATTAAATCAAACTACTATATCCAATTATCTGTGTTTAGCTTATACAAAATTAGGACAGTTACCAGAAGCCAAAAAAGCAATTAAATATAGTTTAGAATTGTTAGATAGTCTAGAAAATAAAAATCTCTCTATTTTTGCTCAAACGCTCAATACTCAAGGTAGTCTACAATTAGCTCAAGGCAATACACAACAAGCTATTTTAACTTGGCAGGAAGCTAGAAAAATTTATCAACAAATACAAGATACCACAGGGAAAATTGGCTCTTTAATTAATCAGGCACAAGCTATGCAAGAGTTGGGTTTATATATCCAAGCTGAGAAAACTTTAACTAAAGTCAAGAATATTTTAACCGAACAAACAGATGATGAACTGAAGATCTCTGGCTTACGGAAGTTAGGCAATATTCAACGATTAATGGGCAATTTAACTGAATCTGAAACTACTTTACAAGAAAGTTTAGAACTTGCTCGTTCTGTTAAATCTAATACTCAAATTAGTGCTAGTTTACTCACATTAGGTAATACTGCTCTTGCTAGGGGAGAATCCCAAACAGCTTTAGATTACTATCAACAAGCAATAAACCTTGCTCGTTCTGATACTACTAAACTTAAAGCTCAACTCAATCAACTTAGGGTATTTATAGATAGCCAAGAATATATCAAAGCAGTTGAATTATCTCGCAATATTAGACCACAACTAGACCAATTATCTGTTAATAGAAGTAATATTAAAGATCGCATAAATTATCTAGTTAGTTTAATTCAATTGCAACTTGTTCTCTCTCCTCATAGGAGAGGGTTAGGGAGAGGTTTAGAAGATATTACTCAAACAGACATTATCCAATTTGCCAACAGCACTCTACAACAAGCACAAAGCATTAAAGATCAAAAATCTCAAGCGGTTACTCTTGGTTATCTGGGTAATATTTACGAACAAAATCAACAATGGACAAAAGCCAATCAATTTACGCAACAAGCCTTATCTATTGCTCAATCAATTAATGCCGAAGATACTATTTATCAATGGCAATGGCAACTAGGGAGAATTTATAAAGCCCAAGGAAATATAGAAGCAGCAACTCTTGCTTATCAACAAGCTTTTGATACTCTTCAATCATTACGCAGTAATTTAGTTGGAATTAACAATAATGTACAATTCTCCTTTCAAGAAAGTATCGAACCACTATATCGAGAATTAGTAGATTTATTACTTACCGATGAAGATAATTCCCCCATAACCACAACTAAACTCGAAAAATCTCGCGCTATCATCGAATCACTACAAATAGCAGAACTAGAAAACTTCTTTCGCTCCAACTGCATAGCAGGAAAAATTGTACCTGTTGATAACATTCCCCAAACTAATGCAGCGATTATTTATCCGATTATTTTACCTAACAGAATCGAAGTAATTGTTAGTCTGCCTCAACAATCTTTGATTCATACTACTACCTATATATCCGATTCAGAAGCTAATAGAATTTTACAGAAACTCCGTCGCAGTCTCCGTAAACCTTTTACTGCACCAGAAGGAAAAATTTTAGGAAAACAAGTATATGACTGGTTGATTAAACCTTTGGAAAACCAACTAAAAGACAGTCAAGTTAGTACTCTCGTCTTTGTTCTTGATGGGGAACTAGGAAACATCCCTATGTCTGCACTGTATGATGGTCAAGAATATCTAGTAGAAAAATATAGCATTGGTCTAGCTCCTGGGTTACAGTTATTAGACCCCAAACCTTTACAACAAGTAAAACTAGAAGCTTTAGTTGGTGGATTGAGCGAAGCGCGTCATGGCTTTACAGCTTTAGAAAATGTCCAGCGAGAAATTAACGAAATAGATGCTCAATTACCCAGCGAAGTTCTCATTGATAGCAACTTTACCAGTACGGAATTACAAAATCAAATTGCCAATATCCCTTATCCTATTATTCATATTGCCAGTCACGGACAATTTAGCTCTAACGCTGATGAGACCTTTATTTTAGCTTGGGATAAACCAATTAAAGTCAAAGAATTAAATAACTTTCTGCGCCAAAGTCAACAAACGGAAAATAAAGCCCTAGAATTACTGGTATTAAGTGCCTGTGAAACCGCTACAGGGGATAAAAAAGCAGCTTTAGGACTAGCAGGAGTAGCCATACAAGCAGGAGCAAGAAGTACTCTAGCAACTCTTTGGACAATAAGCGATGAAGCTACAGCAGAGTTTATGAGTCAATTTTATCGTCTGTTAGCTCAAGGGAATCTCAGTAAAACCGAAGCTCTCAGACAAGCACAACTGACTTTATTAAATGACCCTAATTACGATACTCCATATCTTTGGGCTGCTTTTGTTTTAATTGGTAATTGGCTTTAGTCTAAGCCCCAAAGTAAATCAATTTCATAAGCTTGGAATTGCCCATCTGCACTCATAAGATGCAACTTCTCTGTCTGCGCCTGAGCAATAAGAATGCGGTCGAAGGGGTCGCGATGATGCAAAGGAAGTTGATAAACTCTAAAGGTATGATGGTGTTTAATTGCAAGAGGCAAAATATTAAGACTTGCCATTCTACTGGGGATATAAGTATCAGGGGGTTCTGGTAAAGGTAGTTTATTTAAAGCTGTTTTAATACAGATTTCCCAAGAACTAGCAGAAGAAAGATATAATTGATTTTCTCTAGATTTAAACAATTCTTGAGCATTTTTTCCCAAACGATTTGGTGCAGTTAATGCCCAAAGAAAGATTTGAGTATCAATCAGAATTTTCATTTCAATTTATTGCCCTTCAAAACCTTCGAGAATATCGTTTGGTAAAGGGTCGTTAAAATCTTCCGGTACAGTAAAAAGTCCTTCATCCTGACCTAAAACACGATCTTCAAGGGGTTCAGATACGGGAACTAGACGCACCATTGGTTTACCAGACTTAGCAATTATAATCTCTTCTCCTGCTATAGCACGGGACAAAAGATGAGATAGATGGGTTTTAGCCTGATGAATATTAACTTGTTCCATATGAGTTTAGTAAACTAAGTCATTAGCTAAGTCTATTATAATCGAGCAACCCTATTTCTAGATATCACCTTTTTTGAAACTCAATCAACGAATTTTCAAGTATTTCCAGCTTTATTGTTAAGTAATGTAACAACCAAGGTAATTTTCTTGCTCCCACCAGAAAGGAATACAGAACACAAAATAAACATTCTTTTAATTCAACAAGGAGCAAAAATTATGCCTACTTACAATGGAACTATTTTTAACGATGTACTAAAT
>JASJDF010000035.1 GCA_030065715.1 Xenococcaceae cyanobacterium MO_188.B19
CCTGCTCGTGAATGGGTCTGTATCGAGTGTGAACTAGAAAGATGTGAGTATTTATTAAGAGACACTATCGCTGACCTAGTGGCTTACGAAAGCTGGGAAAATGACTAGGTGCGTAGATATTCAGCATAGAATAAAACAGAATAATAAATCAAAATGACAATCAATTTAGGTGTGGGGGCAGTATACAAGATATTGCTCCCACAAGCTTTATTTTACTTACATTCAGAACAAGATAATTCTAAAGTTTAGTTCCGCAATCAGGACAGAAATTATTATTGACGGTATTAGTCGCTCCACAACTACTGCATTCCACAAACTTAACCTTATTCTCTTCGTTATCCCGTTTTGGCAAGCCTAGCATCTGTGCATTACTCTTACCTGGAGCAATCATCGGATAGCAGTTTTCATTTCTTTTAACTCTGACATCCACTAAGACTGATCCATTGTGTGCCAACATTTGGGAGATGCCGTTTTGTAATTGAGCGCGATCGCTGATAACCATGCCTTGAACACCATAGGCTTGGGCTAACAATTCAAAATCTGGCATTCCTACCTCCATATTAGAAGAAGAATAACGTTCTCCAAAAAAGGCTTGTTGCCACTGTCTCACCATGCCCTGCCAGCCATTGTTAATGATGACAATTTTAACATTAAGTCCATACTGAGCTAGAGTACCTAATTCCTGGAGATTCATTTGGAAACTAGCATCACCACTGATACAAATTACATCTTCTTCAGGAAAAGCTACTTTTACTCCCATAGCAGCAGGCATACCATAGCCCATTGTTCCAAGTCCAGCACTAGAAATCCAGCGACGAGGCGCATTTTTGAGGAATTGGGCTGCCCACATCTGATGTTGACCCACATCTGTGGTGTAGTAAGCATGGGGTGCTTGACGCTCTATTTCAACTATTACCTCTTGGGGAGACAAAGCCTGTTCGGGATGGGGTACTACTAAAGGATAATCTCGTCGCCAGCGATTAATTTTTTCTAACCAGGGTTTAGTTTTAGCTGTATTTACAGGAACATTTAATTCTTTAGCACGAGCTAGGATTCTGGCTAGAACTTTCTTGACATCCCCCACAATTGGGACTTCAGGGGCGCGATTTTTTCCTACTTCCGCAGGATCGATATCAATATGAATCACTTTGGCGCGGTTGGCAAATTCATCCAGCTTACCTGTAACACGGTCATCAAATCGGGAGCCAACGGCAAATAACAAGTCACACTCACTGACAGCAAAGTTGGCATAAGCTGTACCGTGCATTCCCAACATTCCTACAGATAAGGGGTGATGTTCGTCGAATGCTCCCAATCCCATTAGGGTTGTAGTTACAGGAATTTGGAATATTTCGGCTAATTCTTTGATTTCCTCATAAGCATTAGATGAAATCGCACCTCCCCCCACATATAATAAGGGTTGTTTAGCTGCTTCAATCAGTTGCAAAGCTGCATTAATCTGACGAGGATTGCCTTTAACCGTAGGCTTGTAGCCTGTTAATTTTACATTACCTGGTTCTACAGGGATGTAATCAAACTCTTCTAATCCCACATCTTTTGGCACATCAATTAACACGGGTCCAGGACGACCTGTACTAGCAATATGGAATGCTTCTGCTACAATACGCGCCATATCCTTGGCTTCTCTGACCACATAGGAGTTTTTCACTACAGGTAGGGTAATACCAAAAATATCCGTTTCCTGAAAGGCATCTGTTCCAATAGCATTCCTGGGTACTTGACCTGTCACTACCACCATAGGGATTGAATCCATATGAGCCGTTGCAATACCTGTTACTAGATTAGTCGCACCAGGTCCAGAAGTACCAAAGCATACTCCTACCTTACCCGTAGCACGAGCATAGCCATCTGCTGCATGGGATGCTCCCTGTTCGTGACGCACTAGAAAGTGTTTAATATCTCCTCTAGCCTCTGCCCGATATAGTTCATCATAGATAGGGAGAATAGCCCCTCCTGGATAGCCGAAAATATGCTTTACTCCATGACGACATAGACTATCTATTAGGGCGAATGCTCCTGTGCGTCTTTGGGGAGTTAGAGTGTCTTGCTTGCTTTGGGGAATACTTGTTGAAACCACGCTAATAAACCGTAATTACTTACCTAATACTTAATTTTAGAATTTGTTGCCTATGATGCAACAGAGATATCCATTAATTGCTATGTGCAAATTTTCTTATCTTAGATGAATCTGAGGTTTATGTCGAGAGGTCAAACCCTTGAAGCTAAAGTATTAGAATATCGCAGTATTTTTTTCTAGTATTTGCGATCGCGTTTATTTTTTCAAGCTTCCTTGACAAATCGCCATAGAATAACTTATACCTTCTTCATAAAAGAGGGAATAATTACTAAAAAACGATTTATATCAAATCACTCTAAATATGCGATAAATCCAATCACGCGATCGCGCAGCGCCTCGCCTTGCAAGATCGCGTGATTAGAAAACATTAGTTCGATTACTTGCTATCCATTTATTAATGGCTTCTAAGGTGGGCATTGCCCACCCTTACATTTTATTAGTGAGCGAATCAAATGCTTTAGGATTACATTCTTTTTTCTAATTGGTATAAAACCGAATTTAGCTTGGGAAGTCAATCAATATATTGAACTACTTCTTCTGTAGGAAAGCGAACTTTTGGTCTTTCGGCAGATTTATCGTCCTCAGCACGATATCCTACAGGACAAACTACCACAGCAGAATATCCTTGTTCTGGTAATCCCAAAATCTCATCGTATTTACTGGGGATAAAACCCTCCATCGGACAGGTATCAATGTCTAACATAGCTGCACAAGTCATCAAAAATCCCAGGGCAATATAGGTTTGACGAGTTGACCAATCGTTTTTTTCAAAAGGATAAGGCGGCTTATTAATAAAGCCTTTTACCATTCCGCCAAATTTCTCTAAATTTTCGATGGGTACTTGCTGTACTTCTGCCATTCTCTTTACATAACGGTCAACATCTGCATCGTTTATATCTTTTTTAATTGCCAAGACTATTAAATGAGAAGCGTCTATAACTTGTTTTTGTCCCCAAGAATGAGGTAATAATTGTTCGCGTATTTCAGGGTTGCGCACTACAAAAAACTTCCATGGCTGCAAACCAAAGGAAGAGGGAGAAAGCACTAAACTTTGTTCTAAGACTTTCCAAACTGAATCAGGGATTTTTTTCGTAGGATCAAACTTTTTGACTGCATAACGCCAATAAAGTTGTTTTAGTACCTTGTCAGGAGCCATAGTCGTAGTCGTCATATAGTATATATTAAATGTTACTCTGTTTTAATATATACATAAATCTATTAATTTGAGGGATAAGTCTAACTAAATTTTCTCCTCCTTGTACCCCTCTTCCTTGTCTTTCTTAACCAATTAACGACAAATTACAGAAGAAGTCTAATGGGGTTATCCACACTGAAAAACTTAGTTTTCTTTGCCACAATTGTATTAAGTTGGAGTGACTCGCTTAGGCAACATACTTTGACTATTGCTCAGTTAATTTTATTCCAAAATGAAGATATCTCTTTCTGCTATTTATAACTGGTATCGTACTGCTATTCGTCATCCTAAATATGGTATATGGGTGGTTGTAGCTACTTTAGTATATCTTGTTAGTCCTATCGATCTATCCCCTGATATATTTCCCATTGCAGGACAAATTGATGATTTTATTTTATTTTCTTTATTAATGACAGAAGTATCCCAAATTGCGATTGATAAATATCGAAATCGCAAACAAGAAGAAAATACTCCACCAAGCGATGTAACAGTAGAAGTGGAAGCAGAGACAGTTTCTACAGAAAAAGTTTAGTTCACATAGTAATTTTAATAGTCGTTAAGTACTAATTATAATTTTGCTAAAGGATTAAAAAAAAGATGGTTGGACTGACTCAACCATCAAAAACTTATTGAAATACTCTTGGCAAAGTAAAAATGACCATGAAGATCAATTATTTATACCTTAATCATTAATTGTGAAAAACCAGGGAAGAATGAATAATGAACTATGATACAAAATCATAAAAAATGGCTGAATTGCTTCAACCATCATCAAGTTTATTGAAATATTACTGAAAACCAAAAAATTACTTCATTTAGGTTACTCAATAAAATTGATATCTTGACTAGGATCAAAGGTAGAAGATACAACTCCAATACTGGCAATCTCCTGTCCATTATAAGATAAGGAGCCATTGGTATTATCATAAGTAAATTGACTAGGAGCAGCTCCTCTACCAAAGTAATGTTAGTTAATCAGGTTTTTTTCTAACTAAACACCACAGTACGATTGCCATAGACTAAAACACGATTTTGTAAGTGTAACCTTACCGCATGAGCTAATACTAGTCTTTCTAAGTCTTTGCCTTTGCGGATAAAATCAGCTACGGTGTCCCGATGACTTACATGGACAACTTGCTGTTGAATAATTGGTCCTTCGTCTAAATCTTCTGTTACATAATGAGCTGTTGCACCAATAATTTTCACTCCTCGATCATGAGCGCGATGATAGGGTTTAGCGCCAGGAAAAGCAGGTAAAAAAGAGTGATGAATATTGATTATATTGGGAAATTCTTGAACTAAGTTAGGACTAAGAATTTGCATATATTTAGCTAAAATTACTAAATTTATCTCATATTTGTGTAGGAGTTCTAGTTGTTTAGCTTCTTGTTCTAGTTTATTTTCTTTAGTGATGGGAAGATGATAAAAATCAATATTGAATTGTTCTGCGATCGCTCGTAAATGGTTGTGATTACTAATAATTAAAGGAATCTCTGCTTTTAATTCCTTCGCCTGCCATCTCCATAATAAATCTAACAAACAATGATCTTGTTTAGTTACCCAAATAGCTAGCCTGGGTACAGTATCAGAAAAATGAAGTTGCCACTGAGCTTCTAAAGGTTTTGCGATCGCATTAAACGCTGTTGCGATCGCTTCACGAGGCAAATTAAATCCTTCCAGTTGCCATTCTAGACGATTAAGAAACAGACCCTTACTAAAATCCGTATGTTGATCCGCATGAATAATATTACCTCCGTTAGCATAGATAAAATTAGCAATTTTAGCTACCAATCCAGGACGATCACGACAGGAGATAAGTAACGTTGCTGTAGCAGAATCCATAGTTATCAAGATATATTTTAGTTAAAAATTAACATTGTAATTTGGGAATACTATTCATATCTCAGTTAATAATCTAAATTAGTTAGTTTTACTAAAACAGAAATCAACAAATTATACTCTAGATTTTGGACTATCTGTTAAGCTTGACCCATATCGTTAAATTTCAATAATTATGAACATTAAGGATAATTTTCCACAGAACAATGCTATAGGAGCTATTGGGGAAGAACCAGTTACCGATATATTTGATGATAATAATCAATCTCAGAATTTGAATAGTTCAGAAAGTAAAGAACTAAACGGATTAGATGACTTATGGGATGATAAAAAAACTACTATTCAAGATAAGGATTATCTAGACAATCAAGACCCTCTTTCTTTTCTCAATGACACAATTGACGAACTCGACTTGTCTCTTAGTAACTCTCTAGAGGAAGAGAATCTGCTTCTAGAAAAGGACTCGGATTTGAGCTTAATAGAAACATCCTCAGACGATACGGAAGATTTATTACCTTTTATAACAGAAAATAATAATAATCAAGCTCTAGACCCAGACTTAGAAAGCGACATAGATTTAGACTTTATCGATAATATCAATAATAGTGAAACAGATTTAGACCAATTATTAGCAGAATCCACAAAAGAAAATTCAGTTTTAGATGAAAGTCTCCCAACATTAGATTCAGACCTAGAATTAGAGCTTGATGCGGGTGATTTAGATGGTTTAGGTAATTTGCTAGATGAATCTGATACTAGTGATTTAGATGGTTTAGATAATTTGCTAGATGAATCTGATACTAGTGATTTAGATGGTTTAGATAATTTGCTAGATGAATCTGATGTGGGTGATTTAGATGGTTTAGATAATCTGCTAGATGAACCTGATGGAAATATAGAAAGCTTAATAGAATCAACAGAAACAATCTCTGTTCCTGAATATGTACCGATTCCCAAACCAGTAGTACCAGAAGTTAGTAAACCAGTAGCAGTAGCCCCCAAAGCTTTCGAGCAAACCATGCGGGTATCGGTCAAAAAACTTGATAATCTCAACAACATGATCGGGGAATTGGTAGTAAAAAGAAATCGTTTAGAAGAAGATCAAGAGAGAATCCGCCGTTTTCTAGACAACTTGCTCAACTACGTCCAATCTCTAGGGGAAATGGGCGCGAAAATGCACGATCTTTATGAGCGATCGCTTTTAGAAGGAGCTTTAGTTGCTGCCCGTCAAAATAATCAATCCTCTTCTGGCAGGAAAACATCAAGCTTTATTGATATACAAGACTCATCTTCTGATGATGGAGATGGGCTGGATGCATTGGAACTAGACCGTTTCACAGGATTTCACCTACTTTCTCAAGATATTATTGAACTAATTGTTCGTGTGAGGGAAGCATCTTCAGATATTCAGTTTGTGGTGGATGAAACCGATAAAGTTACTCAATCTCTGCGACAGGTAACTACCCAATTACAAGAAGGAATCAACTCTTCCAGGATGGTTCCTTTTGAGCAAACCACAGATCGTTTACCCAGGGCAGTTAGAGACATTTCCCGCAAACTCAAAAAACAAGTGGATCTGAAAGTAGAAGGAAAAGATGTATTAATTGACAAAATGATTGTGGAAAATCTCTACAATCCGATGACTCACCTAGTTAATAATGCAATCACTCATGGGATCGAAGCTCCAGACAAAAGGAATAGTGTCGGAAAACTAGAGACAGGAACAGTCAATATTCGTGCCTTTCTTCAAGGAAACCAAACCGTTATTACCGTGTCCGATGATGGAGCAGGAATCGATCCAGAAAGAGTAAAATCCAAAGCAGTAGAAAAAAATCTAATCACTTGGGCGCAAGCACAAAATCTTTCCCAACAAGATATTTATGATTTTTTGTTCCACCCTGGTTTTAGTACCAAAGACCAAGCGGATGACTTTGCTGGTAGAGGGGTAGGGATGGACGTTGTTGCCACAGATTTAAAGAAAATTCGCGGTACCATCAGTATTGAATCTGAAATTGGCAAAGGTACAATTTTTACAGTCAGATTACCTCTGGTTCTGAGTATTTGTAAAGCTTTATCTTGTGTTTTCAATAACTCTCGTATTGCTTTTCCCATTGACGGGGTAGAAGATACTAGGGAATATACAGAAAGCGAAATTCAAACCAACGCCAACGGTGTTAAATGTATTTCTTGGAATAATACTCTTCTGCCATTTCAGCCTTTGAGCAATTTACTGTTATACAATCGTCGTATTGGTCGGGCAGGTATTTATAACAACGATCAACAAGAGGATACTGTCTCCATAATTATTCTTCGCAGTAATGATAACTTACTAGCAGTAGAAGTAGATCAAGTTTTTGGAGAACAAGAAATTGTAATTAAACAAATAGAAGGACCCATACCCAAATCTCCTGGTATTGCAGGGGCGACGGTTTTAGGGGATGGAACAGTAATGCCTATCGGCGATGTTTTAGAGTTAATCGAAATTGCCCAAGGTAAGAGAACTATCGAACTTGGATTTAACTTCTTAGATGATAGTCATAGTTCTAAACAAACTCAGTCAGACAGTATTACTAATGAACCTATGGTATTGGTAGTAGATGACTCCATTACGGTTCGAGAATTATTAACCCTCAGTTTCAACAAGTTAGGTTATCGTGTAGAACAAGCAAGAGACGGTCAAGAAGCTTGGAATAAATTGCGCGGGGGATTACCTTGCGACATGATCTTCTGTGACATTGAAATGCCTAGAATGAATGGGTTAGAATTGCTCTCCAATCTTCAGAAAGATGAGAATCTGAAAAAACTACCTGTAGCAATGTTGACTTCTCGTGGTGCCGAAAAACACCGTAAAATAGCTACAGATTTGGGAGCAGAAGCTTATCTAACCAAACCCTACACTGAAAAAGATTTGATGGATGTGGCACAAAGACTAATTGAAATTAATCGTGCCAATAAAGAAGCAGAGTTAATGGTTGTGAATACCAAAAAAACACTTCACAACAATCCGTCACAATCAGAATTCAAAGAAAATCCCCTAGTTTTAATTATTGATGACTCTGTAACAGTTAGAGAGTTATTATCCATGACCTTCAAAAAATCGGGTTATCGGGTAGAACAGGCTAAAGATGGCAAAGAAGCTTTAGAAAAGCTTAAAGAAGGACTAAAGTGTGATATTGCTTTCTGTGACATTGAAATGCCTAGAATGAATGGTTTAGAGTTGTTGGCTAATCTCCAAAAAGATGAAAATCTATCTCGCTTACCTGTCGCAATGTTGACTTCTCGTGGCGCACAAAAAATGCGTAATATCGCAGCTAAAAGAGGAGCAAAAGGTTATTTTGTCAAACCCTATGTCGAAGAAACCCTACTCGATGCTGCGACTAGAATGATGCGAGGAGAAATGTTAATTGAACACATTGACCTAGATGGTGGGGATGATTAAGGAATTAGTAATGAGTAACGAGGAATAAGTAATGGTGAATCATAAACATCAACCACTAACTATATGCGGAGCGGTATCCTTTAGGACTAACCACTAACCACTAACTCTATAAACCAATATTCCTCAGCATCTGTAAATGTTTATCTATAGGTACAAGGGTATTTGCTGCGATCGCGCCACTGGCAGCTACCGCAGGTAATCCAATACCAGGAAAAGTAGAATCACCACAACAGAATAGCCCAGGTATGGGAGTATTTGCGCCAGGAAACAAGGCTTTTCCAGCTTCGATAGCGGGACCATAGGAGCCTCGATGACGGCGTAAGAAACGCTTGTGAGTTAAAGGAGTACCTACTAGGGTAACTTCGCAACGGGAACGAATATCAGGAATTACTCGTTCTAAAGCTTGCCACATAACTTGGGAGCGAGCTTGTTTTTGGGCTTGATATTCGGGGCTATTACGTTTCATTCCTGACCAGATTCCGTAAGGTTCATTGCCAGGAGTATAAACATGAATATTGTGCTTTCCTGATGGTGCTAGGCTAGGGTCTAAAACTGAAGGAATTGAAACAACCACCACATTTTGAGGTGCCGTAACTCCTTTTTCCCAATCATTCACTACGATATAGTGACACTGTAAATCTTCGGGTAATCCAGTAGCATCGATGCCCAGATGTAAGTGCATAAAACTCTCACATTCTGGAGTTTCTTTTCTAGCTTCAATCAGCTTACGAGTTACTCTATCCTTTGGTAATAGTTTGAGGGTATCCCAAATCGAAGCATTAGAAATTACTGCCTTACTAGCAATCAGTTCTTTTTCTCCCTTTAATTTGACTCCCACTGCCCGACTATTTTTCAGGATAATTGATTCGACAGGAGCATTTAACAGTAATTTTCCGCCATATTTCTCCAAACCCCTAACTAAAGCCTCTACTAACGCTCCACTTCCCCCAATGGGATAATCTAGCACTACTCCAGGTTTATACCATTCAGCGAACATAAAAGCCATCTCAGCCCCACTTGTGCCACTAGCAGGTAATCCCGATAATAAAAAGCACAGTAAATCTAACCAATTACGAATAAACTCATCTTTCACTACCCCCTCCATAATGGATTTAAAAGCTCCAGTCAGTCTCAAGATATTAGGAGTGTGCCAAAAAGTAGCAGGGAGGTATTTAGCGACAGATATTGCTGCACTCAAATCATTTCTAATTGCCAAAGGAGGAATAGCATTAACTGCTGCTGCTAATGGCTCCATTTCCTGTTGTAATCTGCGCCATTCACTAACTGCTGATTCTCCTCGAAGTTGCTCTAAAGTTTGACAAAAGTCGTCTGCGCCAACAGTAGTATTAAAATCTCCTTCTGGCAAAAGACAACCCCAAGTATCGTAATTTACCCAATCTAAATCTTCTTCAATAGCATCTAAAACTTGCTTTAAAGGGTTAGTGGAGGGAGTATAAGACATTCCCGAATAGAGAGAAGGACCCGAATCAAATTTATAACCATCTCTAGTAAAACTGTGGGCAGCACCCCCTGGAATAGAATGGGCTTCACAGATTGTAACGTCAAAGCCATACTTAGCCAGCAATGCACCGCAACACAAACCACCAATACCACTACCAATAATAATTATTTCCATTGTCTTAAAATTTTGATTAAAAAAAAACCGACTTTATAGATTCAGGTACAATGTGTCAACCAAGTTCACTAATAGTGAAAAGATACTATGAATAAAATACTTAGGTACAAGAGTCATCGAATTTCCCATTATTCTGCTTTGACCTTAGCATTGTTGGGAATAAGTTTGCCTTTAGTAGGTTGTCAAAATGGCGGTGATAGTAGTACTTCCACAACAGGAAATGGTGCAGGGTTAAAATTAGGAACTCTGGTGCCAGTTACAGGAGATTTATCTTCTATTGGGCAGAATATGCCCGTAGCCGTAAAATTAGCTGTAGATACCATTAATGCTTGTGGTGGTGTCAATGATAATCCTGTAACTCTAGTTCAAGCAGATAGTCAAACCGATCCCAGCGTGGGAAGCACTGCGATGACTCAGTTGTCAGAGGTAGATAAGGTAGCTGGAGTAGTAGGAGCTTTTGCTAGTAGTGTTTCCAGTTCCGCGATTGATGTAGCAGTGAGAAATAAGGTGATGATGATTTCTCCTGGTAGTACTAGTCCTGTATTTACTGATAGGGCTAAAAATGGTGAATTTAACGGTTATTGGGCGCGTACTGCTCCCCCAGATACCTATCAAGCCCAGGCTTTAGCAGCTTTAGCGAAAAAACAAGGCTTTAACAATGTTTCTACCGTAGTAATTAACAACGACTATGGTGTAGGGTTTGAAAAACAATTTGTCACAGCTTTTGAAAAATTGGGGGGCAAAATTCCTAGTAAAGCTAGTCCCGTACGTTACGATTCCAAAGCAGCAACCTTGGATAGTGAAGCCAAATCCGCTTTTAAAGGCAAACCTGATGCAGTAGCAGCAGTGCTTTATGCTGAAACAGGAAGCGTCTTATTAAAATCAGCTTTTGAACAAGGTTTGAGTGAAGGAGTTACTGTACTTCTAACCGATGGAGTGTATTCAGAAGACTTTGTTCGACAAGTAGGTAAAACTAGTGATGGAAAATCAATTATTGCTGGTGCTTTAGGTACCGTACCAGGAGCAAATGGGGAAGCTCTGGCAGACTTTACCAGTTTATGGCAAGAAAAAACAGGTAAAGAACTCACAGCTTTTGTTCCCCATAGTTGGGATGCGGGAATTTTAATGATGTTAGCAGCAGAAGCAGCAGACACTAATACGGGAGAAGGGATTAAAAGTAAAATGCTCGAAGTAGCCAATGCTCCAGGTACAGAAGTTAGCGACCCTTGTGAAGCGATGAAACTAGTAAAACAAGGAGAAGACATTAATTATCAAGGAGCAAGTGGCAATGTAGATATTGATAGTAATGGAGATGTGATAGGAAGTTATGACGTATGGAAAGTGAATTCTGATGGCAGTCTAGAGGTTATTGATAAAGTGAGTCCTGCTAACTGAAAGATCGGAAAATGTTTGCTTCCTCAATATCCAGTTTGATGTTGCAAACTGATACTAAATCACACTAAGCTATATGGGGGTTGGGGGGACAGAAATTAAGTTTTATATCTTTCCTCGCACACCATCAGCAATATGTAGCAGTCTATCTACAGTCGTTGCTAATAAAACGAAAATTATAGGTCTTATGTTGAAACAAGCTCTTACCAAGATCAAGAATTGGTTTCCTGCACCAGAAGTTCATGCTCACTGTGATGGTCCTTGTGGTGTTTATGACCCTGCTGCTGCCAGAATTACAGCAGAAGCTGTATTGTCGATGACCAAAAAAATTCTCGCTCTGGAAGCTCCTAATCCTAGTGATGCAGCAGCAGTTGTTGCCTATCAAAATACCCTTTCTCGTTACATCGCAATCAAAGAAGAACAAGCACAAAAAACCAAGGATGATATCTTAATCCTTTGGACTGATTATTTTAAACCTGTTCATCTAGAAAAGTATCCTGATTTACACGATACTTTCTGGAAAGCAGCAAAACTATGTTCTGCTTGTAAAGTAGAAGTTAGCCTCGAACACGCCAATGAATTGATGGATGCAGTACAAAAAATTCATCAAATGTTCTGGGCAACTAAAGAACGGGATGTTACCTGGTATAAAGCTAGTTAAGTCTGTTTAGCCAGACTATAACAATAGTAGGGTGGGCAATGCACTAAAGTATATCCGAAGGTGTATCCTTTAGGGCTTCCTTCGGTCGCCCACCCTTGTATATTAAAAGTAGAAAAAATAAATTACTTCCAATTAACCCAATCTTGAGGTTTTAAGAAAGTTTCATATAATTCGGCTTCAGGAGTATTAGGTTCTGGTTGATAACCGTATTCCCAACGCACCATAGGAGGTAAAGACATTAAAATTGACTCAGTACGTCCATTGGTTTGTAGACCAAAAATCGTACCTCGGTCATAAACCAAATTAAACTCTACATACCTTCCTCGGCGATATAGCTGGAAATTGCGTTCCCTTTCTCCGTATTCAGTATCTTTTCTTCTTTCAGCAATGGGTAAATAAGCTGGTAACAAGGAACGTCCACACTCTTGCACAAAACTAAATAGTTCTTCCCAACTACGGGGGGTGATATCTCCTAATTCTTTGCTGTATTTAGCTGCTGAAGAGTCTTGATAGGGTCCTCGATAGAGGCTACCTTGTCCATCTTGATAATCAAAGAATAGTCCCCCTACACCTCTGGTTTCTCCACGATGTTTGAGATAAAAATATTCGTCACACCAACGCTTAAACACGGGATAATATTCTTGATGGTGTTTATCACAAGCAGCCTTATAAGTGCGATGAAAATGGGCAGCATCTTCAGCAAAAGGATAGTAAGGGGTTAAATCTGCACCGCCACCAAACCACCATACAGGACCCGCTTCAAAGTAGCGATAGTTAAAGTGAATTGTAGGAACATAGGGATTGCGAGGATGTAAAACCATAGAAGTTCCTGTAGCGTAAAAACCATGTCCTTCTGCTTCGGGTCTTTGTTTTAAAATCGAAGGTGGTAAACTTTTACCCCAAACTTCGGAGAAATTAACTCCGCCCTGTTCTAAAACCGCCCCCTGTTTCATGACGCGGGAGCGTCCACCACCACCTTCTTCTCTTTCCCAACTATCTTCTTGAAATTTCTCTTTACCATCTAATTTTTCTAAACCAGCACAAATTTCATCTTGTATCTGTTTCATAAAGTCACTGACTCGTTTTTTGGAGTCAGCAGGAGGTATAGAAGATTTATTAGTATTAGATTCTATAGCAGTCATCGATTAATTTTCCGTAATTTATTTTTTGTAAGAGTTTTAGATACTCAAATTACTACTGAACCAGAGTATTGCTAGTTCTTGGGCAAAAGCGCAAAATTTCTTAACTATTGCTTCAGGTTATTTTGAGCCTAAAAATTAGGTAAGGTAAAAATTGAGCCTTCTAACAGAAATGGGTTAACCCTAACATCAGTAGCAATGGTATTTCAAATACTTTTGGCTTTATTATTCCATTGTACTGTCATTGATTGATTTAGATAGCTTGGTGGTATTTTTATCGTTTTGTAGGGGGATACTAGAAAAAGCAATAGTATTTACTTGAAAATAAATAATTTTTGAAACAACTATTGTTAGAAAGTTTCTATATATTTTTAAATTTGATTTGTGGTGAAGAATAATCTGAATTTCAAACCACCTAATCTTGAAGAAATCATTGAGTATAATCCATTGACTATTTCTTCTGAATCACTGATTATTAATGCTATTAATCGGATGAATCAGTCTAGAATAATTAGCCTTTATCAAGATTCAAGTAAAAACAAAATGGCTTCCTATTCTAGTTATATTTTGGTGTTAGAAGAATCGAAATTAGCAGGAATTTTAACCGAACGAGATATTATTCATCTCACTGCTAGTGCCATTGATCTTAAAACAATTACACTGGCTCTGTTGAAAGTTAAGGGAGAATGATGTGGAGATGTTACTGAGCTTAATCCTTTGCAGAACCAGATTCTGCTTTGTTTGGGACTTTCTCCTGATATTTATTCTGGGCTCGTAGAAAATTCTACTTGAGTTATGTCAGTTCTACAGCGTAACTAACTATTTCTCTATTTGACTGGATTGAGAATTACCCGACATGAAGTTAAAAATCAACATACCAGCAGAAAAGTTCAAGGAGATAAATGCAATTGCAGCAGTGGCAATTAACCAACTACGTAAAATTTTGATTTGCTTGTCTGCATTGCGTAAAGATGTACGAATTGGATTCGCCCATGATACTAATTCTTGACGATATCTACTATCTAATTCTTCTGGAGAAATTTGCATTTCATCCCTTTGTACCGCCCATTCTTGTAAGGTAGCTCTTTGACGTGACCAATCATCCAAAGCATTTTTTAACTGACTGTCTAGGTCATGTTTAAGATTAACTATTTGTTGATTAACTTGAGAACTTAAACTGTGATTAGCTTCACTTAATTGATTGTGAATATTGATAATTTCAGCCCGAATTGACTCTCTAGTAGCTAAGTTTTCTTGTTTGATTTGGCTTATTTCCCTGTCTTTTGTTTCTCGCAACAAATGCTCTAGTTCATTGAGTCTTTTTTCATAACTCATGTCTAATCCTGAACTGTGACTAATTTGCGTTAGAGAATCTTTATAGGCTTCTAGTTGCTGTTGAAATTGATATCTATAACTTTCCATCAATTCTTCTACTTGATTTTGAATAACTACTAAGTCATCGCGATCGCCAGCAGGTAAAATATTATTAGTATTATTACTGTTATGGACAAGTCGAATTTTGGCTGCCAGTTCTTCGGCGGTAGTGTTTTTTAGTAGATAGCCTCTTGCTCCTGCTCGTAAAGACTTGCCTAAATAATTATCATCGTCGTGACCACTCAAAAAGATTACTTTTACTTGAGGAAACTTCTCACATATATGCTTAGTTGCACTCAAACCATCCATTCCTGGCATATCAATGTCCATCAAAACAATGTCTGGTTGTAGGGCTTCTACTTTTTCCAACCCTTCTTGACCATCATGAGCTACTCCGATAACCTGGAAGTCGTCCTCTACTTCGAGCCATGTCTTTAATACTTCACAGAGAAGAAATTGATCATCTACCAATAAAATACGAATCATTTATAGTACCTAAGTTAGTTAAATATAGTTAAGAATTACGGAGCTATAAGGAATATGTTTATTGCTTCAATTATATTCAATTGATTTGTTAGTCGAAATTAGCCATAAATATTAGGAGTGAACCACCTGTATGACTATAGATTCTACTATTACCGAAATTTCCATTAAAGGCAATCTTGAACAATTTTTGATTGTTTTGTCGGTATCTTTGAGTGTTGCCACAATATCCCGCATTTTTAGTTGGTTTAGACAAATTCCTTATACTCTACTTCTTGTCATTGTCGGTCTTGGTTTGGCTTTTGTCGATATTCGTTTAGTCGATCTGTCTCCAGAATTAATTTTGGAGATATTTTTACCCCCATTGCTTTTTGAAGCAGCTTGGAATATTCGCTGGCGCAGTTTGAAAGATAGTTTTTTACCTGTCACCTTATTTGCCATTATTGGGGTGATTATTTCTGTGATGGGGGTAGCTTTTGCCCTGAGTCAATATACTAGTTTATCTTTGGCTACTGCACTGTTAGTAGGGGCTAGTTTATCTGCTACTGACCCTGTTTCTGTGGTGGCTCTATTTCGGGAATTGGGAGCTAGTAAACGCTTAACTATTTTGATGGAGGGGGAAAGTCTATTTAATGATGGGGTAGCAGTTGTAGCCTTTGTGCTGCTAGTTGGTATTCCTTTAGGAACTCAAGAATTCTCTTTGCCTACAACCATTATGCAATTTTTAACTTTTGTTGGTGTGGGTGTGGGTATTGGTTGTGTGATTGGTTTTGGTATATCTTATCTGACTCAAAGATTCGATCTGCCTCTAGTAGAACAATCGTTAACTCTAGTTTCTGCCTATGGAACCTACGTTGTAACTGAAGAATTAGGAGGTTCGGGGGTTATTGGAGTTGTGACTGTGGGAATGATTTTGGGGAACTTTGGCTCTCGTATCGGCATGAACCCCCGTACTAGATTGCTAGTGTCAGAGTTTTGGGAATTTTTAGCCTTTTTTGTGAATTCTATTGTCTTTTTGCTGATTGGCGATCAAATTAATTTTGCCAGTCTCAGTAAACATTTTGATTTAATTATAGTTGCGATCGCAGCAGTTTTAGTAACCAGAGCGATCGCAATTTTTGGTTTAGGTAATATTAGTAATATTCTCGGAAAACTGCAAATTAATTTCAGGGAACAAACTATTCTCTGGTGGGGTGGTTTAAGGGGTTCTGTCTCTATCGCTTTGGCTCTTAGTGTTCCTGCTTTGGTTAGTGGTAGGCAAGAAATTATTGATATTGTCTTTGGTGTAGTTCTATTCACTCTCTTAGTTCAAGGGTTAAGTACTCAATGGTTACTCCAAGTTCTTAATTTAATTGGCGATCAACCTCTAAAACAAGAATATTCGGAATTATTAGCTCGTCGGGTAGCATTGAAACGAGTACTTGATTACCTAGAAAGCAATGAAATTCCCCCCGAAATTGACCCCGAATTTTATCGTTATCAGCAGGGTTTAGTCAAAGGAGAATTACATTCTATTGAAGATAAAATCGAGAAAATGAATCGAGAACATGATAATTTGCGATCGCTGACTATGGAACAGTTGCGAGAACAAATGTTAGATATTGAAGCAGATACCTATGCTGAGTTTATCCGCGCTGGAAAGTTAAATGAAAATCTTTCTCCTGTGATGCAAGAAATTATGGTGCAAGCAGACTATAAAGCGTAGTTAGTAGAATCTAACTTTACTCTTTCTCCTTGGGGAATTAGATTTTGCCTAATGAAATCTTTGATCCGATTCTTTTCGTCAACAACTACAACTTTAGCTTGATGTCCTTGTTTCATTACTGTAGCCCGATCGCGTGTCTCGTAAGCAATAATAATCAATAAATCTCCTGGCTGACACAACAGTGCAGCCCCCCCATTGGGACAAATTTCTCCTGTCCCTCCTTGCTCCCCAGGAATGGCATAAGTTGACCAACGTTTGCCATTTTTGAGATTGATTACATCTACTTCCTCCAAAGGCAAGATTCCCACTTGGTTCATTAGATCAGGATCGATGGTAATACTGCCAACATAATTAACATTAGCTTCTGTTACCGTCACCCGATGAAGTTTCCCGTGCATCAATCTAATTGTTGCCATCAAGTCTTCCTAGATCAACATCTTTACAATAATACATAACTAATAATTCTGTAGCTTATCTGATCTATAGGAGCAGGAATCATTTCACCTCTTGAATCTAGTAATAATACAACTAATAAATATGCGATCGCAATAAGTACGGATATTGCTCCTGTCACAATTGCTACTAATTTTCCCCGATCCATACAAAACCTTAATTTAATATCTATTCTTATTGTTCCACAAAATAATCTCCAACCCCCAAGTAAAATTCTTGTCGATTGGAGAATATTCACAACAGGGAGGCAAAGTTTGCCTCCCTAGATAATTTATGTGTTCTAACTATTTTGCGTAATGCTATGAATATTCCTACCAGCCACTATCAGCTTGAGAAAGGACATAAGTAGCAACATCCTCAATCTGTTCAGCAGTTAATTTACCACCAAAAGCAGGCATAGCACCATTACCATTAGTTACTTGTGTTTTAATTGCATCAATAGAATACTTGTCATTAGCTTTTAAAGCGTCTATTTTTAGGGTTTTAGCAGCATTAACTACATTATTTCCTCCAGCGTGACAAGCTGCACAGTTGGCATTAAAAACACCTGCACCACTAGCAGCATCACCTGCTAATGCAGTGCCAGAAAAACTTGCAAAAGCTAATGTCATGCAAGCAAATAATGCTAAGAAAATTTTTTTGAACATGATTTCTCCTCTCTAAGATGATTAATTAAATCCATCAACTGATGTTTAATTAGATTCGTTACTGTTGTCAAAAGACAAATCGTCAAACTAGTAATCTGTCAACTTTGAAATTAAAGATTCTCCAATTTGATTTAGGATTGCTAAAGTTAGATTTGGATTAGCTTACAACCCGAAACCTAACTTTTTTGATCAAAACTCAAAAATTAACTTTGACAAGTCGTCAAACTTCTGTAGTAGAATAACTAGAGGAACCAAAAGTATCTAAATTCTCCAATTTTAAGAGATTTAGCTGAATCTTAAGGAGATTTAACTCCCAAGTGTTCCTCAACTATCAATGGAAAAAGTATTCATATAGCGAGTTTGGCTCAAAACAATGGCAAAAAAAATAAGTTTATTACTATCCGCCTTAGCTCTAGTTATTACTAGCTGTCTCTTTAGTGCTAATCCTGCTCTTGCAGCTACTTACGAAGTCAAAATGGGTTCAGATACTGGAATGTTAATGTTTGATCCCTCCACTATTGAGATTAAGGAAGGAGACACTGTTAAATGGGTTAACAACAAGATGTCTCCCCATAACGTAGTATTTGATGACGACAGCGTCAAATCTCACAAGCAACTAGTATTCTCTCCTGGTGAATCCTATGAAACCACCTTCACTACTGCTGGAGAATACGATTTCTACTGTGAACCCCATCGTGGTGCAGGTATGGTAGGAAAAGTAATAGTTAAGTAAGACTAGAAAATCACAATCGTTCTCAATAACGACTGAAAAAAGAAGGAAGAGTATTGTTAGAGCCTGATGCAATACCTTCCTTTTTTTTAGCTGGTTTTGTCTAAGTAACTCTAATTTACCAGTTCTTACAGCCTTCGATTCCCTATGCTAACATTGTCACTATAGGCTGCACTCAAACACTCACTGTACTTAAGAAGACCTAAGTAAATATATCAAGATGACCGCTAAATCAAACTCTGAAGTCATACTAATTAAGGATTTTTCCGCTTCAGCGCAGATTAGTTTATTTCAG
>JASJDF010000036.1 GCA_030065715.1 Xenococcaceae cyanobacterium MO_188.B19
AAACCTGGTTTTTAGTCAATGGTTCGACTTGTGGCATTATTGCATCTATTTTGTCAGTTTGTGAAGAGAAGGATAAAATTATTTTGCCTCGCAATATCCATCAATCTGCGATCGCAGGATTAATTATGACTGGTGCTATGCCAATTTTCATTAATCCTGAGTATGACCCCAAAGAGGATCTGATCTATAGCATTACTCCCCAAGCTTTAGAAAGTACCTTAGAACAACATCCAGATACTAAAGCGGTAATGATCCTACACCCTTCCTATCAGGGGATTTGCGGAGATATCGAAGCTATTTCAGAAATTACCCATAGATATAATATTCCTTTACTAGTTGATGAAGCACATGGGGGACATTTTGCTTTTCATCCCGACTTACCCCCTTCAGCTTTGAGTATGGGAGCAGATTTAACTGTTCAATCAACTCATAAAGTTTTAGGTGCTATGACTCAAGCTTCCATGCTGCATCTACAAGGAAACCGTATCAATCCCCACAAAATTAGCCAAGCTCTACAACTAGTAGAATCGACTAGTCCTAGTTATATTCTCTTAGCATCCCTCGATGCAGCCAGACAACAGATGGCATTACAGGGAACAGAATTAATGAGCCACACTTTAAAACTAGCAGCAATGGCTCGCGAGCAACTAGCAGCAATTCCTCATATTTCAGTATTAGAATTGTCTCCTCAACCTGGTTTTACGGATTTAGACTCCACCAGACTAACCATCAATATTTCTCAACTAGGTATTACTGGTTATGAAGCAGATGAAATCTTACATGAACAACTAGGAGTAACTTGTGAACTTCCCTTACTAAATCATCTCACCTTTATCATTTCCCTCGGCAACACAGAAGCAGATATAAACAAACTTATCCAAAGCTTCACTACCCTCACCACCTTGTCTCCCCCATCTCCCTTATCTCCCCAATCCCCCCAGTCTCCCCAGTTATGCGAAGCGGTATCCTTTAGGGCTCCCTCATCCCCCCAATCCTCCCTCTCCCCTCGCCAAGCTTTCTTTGGGAGCAAAGAAAGTATTCCTGTTAGTGAATCAAAGAATCGAATTTGTGGAGAATTAATCTGTCCCTATCCTCCAGGAATACCTGTTTTAATGCCAGGAGAAATCATTACATCAGAAGCAATTAACTATCTACAAGAAGTCTTAAACTCAGGAGGAATTCTTACAGGATACAGCGATCGCAATTTTCAGGAAATATTGGTAATTTCTCAGTAGTTATACCAACTCTAAACAAGAAGGCTATAAATAATTTTCTCCCTTGTCTCCTTGTCCTCCTCGTCTCCCTTGTTATCCGAAGGTGTCCCGCAAGGGGATACCGCTATATCCGAAGGTGTATCCTTTAGGACGCATATATCCTTTAGGACTCCCCAATCTCCCCAGTCTCTTTTTCAATTGATAGCTATATCTAACTCTTGAGCAGCTTCTTCTAAGCAATCAATCATAATTTCAAAATCTAATTCTTCAAGCAAAATATGTAAAGATGATTTTAAGTATAATTTTGCTTCAGTAATTTGTTCAATTAATAAATTACATTGATCTTCATCTAAGGAAATACAAGATAAATAGAACTCTTCTAACCATTCAGAAGGCATTGTCAAAAATTCTTGTACTAGTTCTTCTATAGTTAGATTTTCTTGTAATTCATTTGTTGTGTCTAAACGAGATTGGATAGTAGTATCTTGATAGATATAACTTACGGGTAAATGTTCCGCCATTTTTTGCAATAAAACTTGTTCTTCAAAAGGTTTAGCTAAAAAATCGTCAAATCCGCTATTCAAAACTTGAGTTTTTGTTTCCTGAAAAGCATTAGCAGTTAAAGCAATAATTGTTATCGGATTTAATTGATCACACTGAATTTTATTTTTAATTTTAATAGTGGCTTCATAGCCATCCATTACTGGCATTTGTAAATCCATAAAAATCAAATGAGGTTGCCAAGTTTCTAAAATTTCCAGAGCTTGTTTGCCATTTTCTACTCCTTTGACTTTAAATCCTACCGATTGAAGGATATCATTTAACAATTTAGAATTTTCCCAATTATCTTCGGCAATTAAAATTTTATAATCTACATGTGTTGGCTCTAATGCAACAATTAAATTTGATGATGAATCACTGCAATCTATTTGCTGAATTACTATTACAGGAATTGTAAATTTAATCTTTGTTCCTTGTCCTAAATCACTATCAAGTTCTATTCTGCCACCCATTAACTCAATAAATTGCTTACTTAGTGCTAAACCCAAACCAGTTCCTTGTTGTAATTGTTGACCAGATTTAGTTTGTTGAAAAGGTTTAAATAAATTGTCAAATTCTTCATGGGCAATACCTATTCCTGTATCTTCAATAGTGAATAGTAGTTCATAATTTTTACTAGAACCTTCTAATGATTCAACTTTTACTTTGACTTGTCCTTGATTGGTAAATTTAATAGCATTTCCTATTAAGTTAATTAATACTTGGCGTAATTTATTTTGATCGGTTTGAACATATTGTGGTGTATTCTGAAAAATTTCAAAAATAAGTTGAATTTTTTTGGCTTTTGCTTTTAAAGCAAACATTTTTTCTAAAGAATCTAAAATGTAGTAAAAATTAAAATCACTTGAATGCAATACTGTTTTACCCGCCTCAATTTTAGACATTTCTAAAACATCATTAATTAATGCCAATAAATGTTCACCACTACGATTGATAATATTAATATTTTCTTTTTGATTTTTATCTAAAGATTGATTTTTAGATAGTAATTGACTAAAGCCTAAAATCGCATTGAGAGGGGTACGTAATTCATGACTCATATTGGCTAAAAATTGACTTTTAGCAAGGTTAGCTAGATCGGCTTTTTCTTTGGCTACTTGTAGCTCATTTAAAGTTTTTTCTAATTCTTCAGAATGCTGTTTGGCTGCTACCAAAAGTTCTGATTGTTGAATAGCAACCCCCAATTGTGTCGCAATTTTTTGGGCAAAATTAATTTCTTCTGGTAGCCAATTTCTGACTCTAGAACATTGATGAATACACAATAAACCCCAAAGTTTAAAGCCAGAGAATATAGGAATAATTAAACTAGCTATTATTCCCAAAGGAGCTAAAGTTTCTAGATGACAATTACTGAAATTAGCATCATAAATATTAGCATTAGCTAAAATCTTTCCTTGCTTATAACTAGAAGAATAGTCATAAATAAAACATTTATCTGCTATTTTACTGTATAAAATAGATTCAAAAGGATAAATTACATCTTCAGAAATAAATTGCCCTTGAATATAGTTACTTTCGGGTAAAAGACGAAAAATAGCGACTCTGTCTGCTGCTAATATTTGACGTAATTGTTTAGTTGCGGTACTAAATATTTGTTCAGGCTCTAGGCTTTGACGAATTTCTTGAGTTATTCTTGCCAAAAGAGTCATTTTTTGTAATTGCTGTTCTAAATTTACTTGGGTTCTTAACCGTTCAATACCTAAAGCAATTTCATTGGTGGTACTCTCAAGACAATCTAGAACGTAATTTGATAAGTTCTCTTGGGAAAATATTACAATAACTCCCAACAGATTATCTTGAATCTTTAAAGGATAAGCAGCAAAAGTAACTATTATTTCATCTGAAATCTGAGTTATTTCTTGAAGTTGTGAGTCATTGACTAGATAATAATGAATAAAAGAGCGATGATTTCTCACAACTTTACTAATAGGGTCTTGACTAAACTCTATTACATAAGGGAATTCATCACATTCAATATTAGTATTGCTAGAAGCTTGTAGTTTTAACGTTTGAGACGTTTTGTTAAATAACCAGACCTGCAGTGAAATTGGATTGAGATGCTTTGAGATAACTTTGAGGGAATCTTTCAGACAGTCGGGAATATTATTTTGTTCAGTTAAAACCACACCAATATCAGCATTTAACTGAGCCAACCTGATCTTTTCTAATAGTTGTATCTCAGCTTTAACGCGATCGCTGATATCTTTGCAAATACAGATTAAGTCACCTTGAGAAGTAAAATTAAGAGTTACTTCCGCATCAAAAATTGTCCCATTTTTACGTTTACTTTTAGTAATTCCACGCCAATAATTTTGCTTTTGTAAAATGGGAAAAACCTCAGTTTCAATCCAATCAACTTCTTGAGGTTCGTAAAGAATCCGCCAATTTTTTCCTAATAATTCTTCCACCTGATATCCATAATCTTCAGCATGAGCTTTATTCATATAGATGTAGCGATCATTTTCTAAAATGGCAATTCCGATATTAGTTGTTTCAATGGTAGCTATTTTGCGTTTAAGATCATTTTCTATGGCTTTTCTGAGAGCAATTTCTGTTTGTAGTTGTTGATTTTGCAATTTGATCTTTGCTTCAGCTTGCTTTCGTTCGTTAATGTCAGTGATTGTGCCAATATATCCAATTAATTCTCCTTCATTATTATATTCAGCGATCGCTGTCCCCAAAACCCAACGGATTTTCCCATTAATATCTTGAAAACGGTACTCTGCCCGAAAAGGGATATTTTGTCGAGCAGCTTCATGCCATTTTTGAAAAATATAATCCCGATCCTGGGGATAAATTCCTTTAACCCAGCCTGTACTTTTGGCTTCTTCTAGAGTTAATCCGGCAATTTCACACCAGCGATCATTAACATATAAACAGTTTCCTTGTTTATCAGTATGAAAAATTCCTACAGGTGCAGCAGCAGTGAGATTATTGTATTTTTTTTGGCTTTCAATCAAACTTGTTTGCTGATTCTTTATTGCCTTTAATTCATCCAAGGAGCAACGGAGTAAACATTTTTCGATTATCATGCTAGTCTGCTGACTCACAAGCTGAATAAAATCGATAATATCTTGAGTAAAAAAATCTTCAGTCTGATTTTGTAGATAGAGTAATCCCCATAAATGTTGTTGAGCCAAAATGGGAGTACATAAATAGCTACCATGCAAATATTGACTATGATTAATCACCATAGTTTGTTGAGTATTTTTCACCTCATCAATTAAAGCCAGATCGATCTTTTCTTGGCAATTGCAGATTTCAGAATCCGAGTCATGGATAATCACCAAGCTCTCATCTTTTATTTCCAGCCATTCTAGCCGATTATTTTTGAACAGAATAATACTGACTCTGGTAACGCCTAAATTGTTTTTGAGTATTTCAATCAACTTATAACAGACTTGGCTCAAATCTAATTCTTGATTTAGAGAATGAATAAAATCCAATGCTGTTTTAAAAGATATACCCATCTTTAAAGATTTACTCAGTATTATTACTAGTCTTTATTCGTAGCCAGAATCTTTAGTTATATAAAGATAATTCTTAGCTATACTTGTCCAGTATATTTTCTGTCTGAGCAATTGTAAGTAGGGTTTCAGATCAAGTATGCTGGGTTATTTTCTTTCCCCAGTGACAATATAAGCGACTCTTTGTCCAATATTGGTAGCATGATCTGCCATTCTTTCTAAATGGCGAATAATTAAACCCAATATCAAAATTGGTTCAACTATTCCAGGAACATCTTTTTGATAAGCTAATTTTTCGTACAAGCTCTCATAAGCATCATCTACCAGATCATCAAGTTGCTTAATGCTGAGCCCTGTTTCTGCATCTAAATCAGCTAAAGCAACTAAGCTCGTAGCTAACATTAACTGAGCTTGTTCTGACATCATGGCAACTTCACTCAAGCAAGAATGAGAAGGATATTTGACTAATTTAACTGCCATTTCAGTTAAATCTTGAGCATAGTCTCCGATTCTTTCTAAATCTCTTACTAATTGCATTAAAGCACTTACAAAGCGTAAATCTTGTGCCACGGGAGCTTGAAGAGTCATTAGAGTGGCGCAGTCTAGTTCAATCTGACGATAATACTGGTCAATGCGTTTTTCGAGATAGATAATTTTTTTTGCAGCATCAATATCTCGTTGAAATAGACATTGATGACTCATACGAAAGGATTGCTCTACCAGAGTTCCCATCCGTAAGACATCTTGTTGAATTTTGCTTAAGGAGCGTTCAAAATTAGTTTTTTCCAACCGAATAGTTTTTTGTGAAAGAGACATTTTAAAATTGATGGTTATTTAATATAGTTATGCTTATATTTATACTTTACTTATATCTATGGAATAAGCAGAAGATTTAATTTTTTCTGTTAAGTATGTATCTTCTAACACTAAATGTTTTAAGTTTGTTGTTTGTTCTTATACCAATTTCTAAAATTAACTTCATAAATCAATCTTCCTCTTCTTCCTTATCTGCTCATAAAAAACATCTTCAATTCTCTTTTAGGGAATTTCTCTTGCATGGTAAAGTGAGATGTACCCATGCACCATGATGTTTGGGATGATTTTGAGCTTGGATCGAGCCTTTATGAGAAGAAATAATTTGTTTAGCGATCGCAAGACCTAAACCAGATCCGCTAAAAATATTATTAGAGTTGAGATCGGGACTTCGAGTACGAGATTTATCCCCACGATACAGTCTCTCAAAAACATAGGGTAAATCAGATTCAGCAAATCCTGAACCTGAATCGATAATATCTACAATTGCTTGAGTCTTATTATGATTAGTCTCAGACTGCTCCACAGTGACATTGACGGAAATCGTACTATTGGGAGGACTATGTTTGAGGGCATTATCTAAAAGATTCAGAAATACTTGCATTAGTCGGGATTTATCCCCCTCAATAATGGAGTTAACAGTGGGATGATGATTGAGAGTAACCTGTTTTTTCTTGGCAATGGGTTCGAGAATGCCCCAGACTGATACAATCAGTTCGCAAAGGTCTAGGGTTTCGTAATTAATAACTTGAGTTGGGTCATCTTGTAATCGGCTAATATCGAGCCACTCTTGCACCAAATTGCTTAAACGAGTAACTTCCTTAAGCATCTGTTCTACCCAACGATATTCAGGATTTTGCAGTCTATTGAGGAGATTTTCTCCCACTAGGGAGATGGAAGTTAGGGGAGTTTTTAATTCGTGAGCTAGATCGGAAAAAGCGCGATCGCGAGACTGGGATAATTCTACCAATGGTTGTAAGTTTACCAGAAACACCCCTACCTGGTTATTGGACAAAGGAAAACCATAACCTTTGATTTCAATTGAGTTAACAATTCGGGAAGAAGCTGTAGAATTAGTTGCAGCAGGATTTTTTTCTACAGATGAAGCGTATTTAGTAAAGTAAAAAATCCATTCTTTTTCTTGTTTTTTTTGAGTTTGACGGGTTTTTTCAATTAGTTGATCCAACTCGTAAGAGCGAACCAGCTCTAATAAGAGACGTAACTCCCCAAAACGCCAACGATCTATTTTTAATAGAAACTGAGCTTCACTATTACACCAAATTAATTGATTATCCCCATTAACTACTAAATAACCAATAGGAGCTTGTTCTACTACAATACGCCAATTTTCCTCTATTTGTTCCAATTCTCGCCGTTTTTGGTCTAGTAGATACAGTTCTCGACGAATTAGGGATAAGGGAGAAAGGGATATATTGCGATCGCCACTAGCGGAAAATACTTTAATAATCTTCTTGAGTTGGCTTCTAAAATAATATTGCTGCCATAGGTAAAGACTCAAACCAAGAGCTAAACCCAGAAAAAAATCAAGAGTAGCCATATCATTGAACATTCAACATTGATCATTTACTATTTTCGCGAGTTTAATGTTTCGTATTCAATGAAGAATTAAAGGTTAACCAAAACGATAACCAAAACCCCGTACCGTAATTAAATATTTTGGTTGAGAAGGATCTAACTCCAGTTTTTCTCGTAACCAACGAATATGAACATCTACAGTTTTGGTATCTCCCAGGAAATCAGGACCCCAAACTTGTTCGATAAGTTGCTCCCGTGACCAAACTCGACGGGGATAACTCATGAATAATTCTAATAGCTTAAATTCTTTAGGAGATAAACTGACTTCTTGTTCTCTGACAATTACTCGACATTCCTCAGGAAACAGACTAATATCACGATACTTCTGAATCGGGGTTTGAGGGACAGAAATATATTGCTGACGACGGAGCAAAGCTCGACATCGCGCTACTAATTCCCTCATGCTAAAAGGCTTAGTTAAATAGTCGTCTGCACCTACTTCCAAACCTAGAACTCGATCCGTTTCACTCCCTTTAGCACTGATTACGATAATTGGTGTAATATCCCCCTGATAACGCAATAAACGACAAATATCTAATCCATTAACTTCTGGTAACATCAAGTCCAAGATAATCAAATCTGGTTTTAATCCATTATCGTTTAATTCTTGATTTTGTAAGATATTAAGAGCATATCTACCATTATTAGCACTAATAACTTCATAACCTTCTTCTTCCAAAGCCACAGTCAGCATATCTCTGATTAAATCTTCATCTTCAACTAAGAGGATCTGTTTTTTATTTCTTAGTTCAGATTCTGAATTAGTTATTTGGGGAATTTCAAGGGATATCATGGATTGACTTATTTAGACTCTATGCCTAGATATACAACAAAATCATACTTTTATGCTAGGGGTATTTTAAACAGATTATTTATCGCTATCTGCGAAAGCAGGCGCAAGATTAGGTTTAAACTACTCATTGTTTAATGGGGACTTTTGACTTTTCAGGAAAAATTAAACATTGAAAGGACTAAATCGCTGATTAACTTATACTTTTGTTTTATAAGTGTATTTTCTCGTATTTCATAAAGTTTTTACAAAGACATTTGTGATCGATGGGTATTGTAACTTATTTGAGCTTTTATTTATTTAAAAATACTGAGTCTTTCTACGACAAATCAAGTAAACAAATAACAAGAAATACTGATGTTTTTTATAAAATTTATCTTTAATATAAACTTATCCAAAACTTTAAAATACATCTTTAGGTTTAGCAAAATAAATAATTAACCATGAAAAACAACCAATTTTTACAGATATCTTGCCTAGGTCTCATGGCTTTATTACATGGTGTATCACTTAATCAATCAACTATTGCTAAAGCTAACAACCAAAATGATTCTAGTTTCCCATTGTTAAGTAGTATTTTAAGTAATGTTCAAAAAACTCATTCCGATTTTGAAATAACCCCAGTAGTGGATGATGTTACTCATCGTTTTGCTGATGAGTTTACCAATTATAGTTTTGGAGAAACTCAACAATATTTGACTCAATCTAGCTTTAAATCTGAAAGTAAGCTTGACTTGCTATTTTCTGATGATTAAGCCAGTATTAATATACTATTTAAAGTTTAAACATCTTGAAGGATAAATTTTTAAGACAATATTAAAAAAATTTCCCATTCATCCATACAATAAGGTAGTTTATCCTTGAGATCATGGGTCGAAAACCCCGCCCTTTAGGGCGAACTAGGCGTGGCTTGATTTTCGATATACTGTTTAATTTTAGCCAGAGGCGCACCACCACAACTGACGGCAAAATAAGAGGGACTCCAAAGATGATCTACATGGGGTTTTAAATCATATTTTTTGCGTAGCATGCGACTAGAAACTCCCTTGAGAGAATTAACGATTTGAGAAATAGAAAGCTTTGGGGGATATTCAATAAGAGCGTGAATATGATCACTTTCGCCATTGAGCTGTATTAGACGAAAGTTCATTTTTTTAGCCACTCCCTGACAAACTTCCCTCATATATTCAATGTGTTCAGAGGTAAAAACTTTTCTGCGATATTTAGTAACGAAGACTAAATGAGTGTAAAGTCCTGTAACACTATGTCTACCTCTTCTATAACTTGCTTGCTTCATATCAGACCAAATATGGTAATATATTTAATATATCATGCAGACCAAATAATGAAAGCTCGCTACAACTATCGTATCTATCCCAAAAAGCATCAGTTAGAACCATTAGCTAAAGCTATGGGGTGCGCTCGTGTTGTCTGGAATGATGCTCTATGGTTGTACAAAAAAGCTGAAATAGAACAGACTGACAGACCAAAAAGTATTAGTTCAGTGATAATTACTCAAGCCAAAAACACTGAAGCGAGAAAATGGTTGTCAGAAGTTTCATCTGTGGTTTTACAGCAGTCTTTAAGAGACTTGCAAACTGCATGGAATAATTACTTTGAAAGTAAAAAGGGAAACAGAAAAGGCAAAGCAGTAAGTAAACCTAAGTTTAAGAAAAAGTCATCTCGGCAAGCTATCAGATTTGCTAAAAATGCTTTTACCATTCATTCTGAATCGGTAAAGTTGGCAAAAATCGGTCATATCAAAATGGTAGTATCTCGACCTTTACCGAGCGACCCATCAAGTGTAACTATCATCAAGGATTGTGCTGGGAGGTATTTTGCTTCTTTTGTAGTAGAGGTAGCACAACCTACTCCTTCTTGTGCGAAGCGGTATCCTTTAGGACAAACTGATGGTAGTTGTGGTATTGATTTGGGGTTGACCCATTTTGCTATTTTGAGTTCAGGAGAAAAAGTAGAAAATCCTCGATTACAAAAGAAGATGCTCAAGCGCATCAAAAAGGCTAATAGGAGGTTATCTAGAGCTAAAAAAGATTCTAATCGCAGAAAGAAGCGTAAGCTAAAACTAGCCAAACTTCATGCCAAAATTAAAGACCAAAGAACCGATTTTCTTCATAAGTTAACTACTCGTCTAGTGCGTGAAAACCAAACCCTAGCAGTAGAAGACTTGAATGTAGCTGGATTAATCAAAAACCGTAAATTGTCACGGGCAATTAGTGATGCTGGGTGGTCTAAATTCAAAACCCTTCTGGCTGCCAAATGCGACAAACACGGAAGAGAATTAATCATCGTCGATAGATACTATCCTTCAAGTCAGATTTGTTCTTGTTGCGGAGAATCTGGAGGCAAGAAAGAATTAGATGTTCGCGAATGGACTTGTCTGTACTGCAATACAGTCCATGACAGAGATATTTGTGCTGCTGAAAACTTAAATAAATGGGCGGGTGGGCAATCCGACCAATATAAAAACGGACGTGGAGCGAGTGTCAGTCTGCCAACAGTAGCAGTTCGCTGTGAAGCGTCAACCACCTATGAGCAACTTAGCTTGTTCTAGGAATCTCCGCCCAAAGCGTGCAACGGAGGGCGGAGAGGATGTCAAACTACTAACATTACAGGAATAGTGCTAGTTTCCAAAACTCCTTGAGAAACAGAGCCAAGGAGCATCTTTTGCCAAGACTGATTTTCTCGTTTACCCATAATAATTTCTGTTACTTGATAACCTTGAGCAGTGTGAATGATTGTTTCAGGAATTACACCTTTAGTGGTGATAAATTGATAACGAATATCTAGCAATAAACGACTAGTAAGTTGTTGTAATTCTTCAATTTCTAAAGCTGTAGAATTATTCGCTACATGAATCACTATTACCTTGCCATTGCTGCGTCGAGCTAAATCCGCAACCTTAGTTAAAACTACGGCAGCAAGAGCAGAAGTATCGATCGCAGCTAGTAAGATAGTTCGATTGGTAGTAGCTATTTTAGTAGGATCGATGGGATCTTTTGTTAATAGTTTATGGGCAAAAGTTGGTATTGCCCAAGCACCAAAGGGAGCTGTAATTAAAATGGATAATGCTGCGACAGCAAGTATAATTTCTCCACCTACTATACCCTGACTGAGGGGGATAGCACCAATAGCTGCTTGTACTGTCGCTTTAGCAGAGTTTCCTGGTAAGAGAAATAACTTTTCTCGCCAATTCCAATTACTTCCTATGGTAGAAAGATACCAGCCAATAGTGCGCCCCAATAATAATCCAGTCGCCAGTAAAATAATCCCAGATATTAAGTTATGCTCTAGTACTTCTAATTGGATACTAGCACCCATCAAAACAAATAAAAATATCTCTGCTACTAGCCAAAGATGATTAAATTCATAGCGTAATATTCTTGCTGTGGGGGGATCGAACTCAATTAAAAAGAATCCCAAAGCCATTACAGCTAAATACCCAGAATAATAAGGATATTTAGCAGCAATAACTACAATTAACAAAGCCAAAGTTGCAGTAATTAAAGTATTTTGAATTGTGTTTTGGGTTAAGTTTTGTTTAACAACAATAAAAACAATTAATTTTGCCATCAAGTAACCAATAATTACTCCTAAAACAATTTGTAAGATAACTTGTACTGGTAGTAACCAAATAGCACTATTACTAATAGATTCTTGACTCAAAAAATTTAATATAAGACTAAATAATAGTAATACCAAAACATCAGACAAAGCACTACCAGTTAAAATCGCATCAGCAATTCCTTTTTTAACACCAAACCCCAAACTTTTGAGCCTCAGCATACCAGGAACAATTACCGCAGGAGACTCTGCACTAATTACACAGCCTAATAATAATCCTGTTATAAAATCAAACTTAAAAATAAAAATAGAGGCAATAGCAATTACCAAAGCTTCCGTGATCGCAGGTAAAAATCCCAATCTTAAAGCCACACTTCCCTGCTGAATCAATTTATCTTTATCTAATCCTAATCCTGCTCGCATTAAAATTATCATCACTGCCATAGTACGCAGATCAGCAGCAATTTCAAAAACAGTATTATCTATTAAATTTGTCATTTTGGGACTTAATAATATCCCTACTAAAATCATTCCTATTAAGGGAGGTGCGCCAATACGTTTTACAATCTGTCCTCCAATAAATCCTAATAATAAAATTAAAATTAAACTAAATAAAATCATCTTGGTTAATTGTTAGTAGTTAGTAGTTAGTCCTAAAGGATACCGCTTCGCATATAGTTAGTGGTTAGTGGTTGATTGTTAACTGCTCACTGTTAACTGCTCCCAGTCTCAAGATTGAAAAAGTACCGAAATTGTTTAAGTCCCGCTAGTAGTCTAAAAATAGGAAACAACAGGAACACTCTGGTATAGCTGCTAAACCCTTTCTGTACAAGACTTACAGCTTACTATACCTTGTGACTCTACCCCTGCTATACCTCGTTGTTGACTAGGAGAGTTATACTTATACAGGCGATCGCTGTACCTTCAGAATATAGCCCTTCTTCTGGTAAAAAATCATCGAAACTAGAGCCAGTCTAAGAATTATCGGTCAGATTTTTGCTGTTCCTGATTATTGCCAGTATGGAGGTGGATATTTAGAAATTCTCGAATAGCTTTGTAGATCCGCAACATCTCACTCTTTGTAAAATTACCATGACCACCACCAGGAACAGTAATTAGTTCGTTGGGAACTTTTGCCCGTTCTAGCTTCTGGTGAAGTTGAATAGCATGGCTATATGGAACTAGAGTATCAGCATCACCATGTATGGTAATTACTGGTGGTAAATCATTTCGTACATAATTAAGAGGAGAAACACGTTCCGCGATTTTCCTGGGGTTTATCCTACTTCCGATCCACTGTACTGCATAGTATTGTAGATTCTCTCCTTCAAGTAAATCTTCTACATCGGTAATACCATACCAGTTCACAATTGCTGCTACCTTGAGTTCTTCCTTCCCTGGACATTGACGGTCAAATCCAGCACTGGCAGGGATCATTCCTGTAGTAAGAGCTAGATGTCCGCCAGCTGAACCACCTGAGACAACAAGTTTATTAGTATCAAAACCATACTGGTCTGCGTTTCGGATCACCCATCTTAGAGCGCAAAGACAGTCTTCTACCGCAGCTGGTGCAGGAGAAATATTAGCTAATCGGTATTGAACATTAACTACTGCCCAACCCATTTCCAAATAAGGTAGCAGACTCAAAATGCTTCCTTCTTTTACTCCAGTTACCCAACCTCCGCCATGAAAGTAAATAATTGTGGGAACTGGTTTTTCAGTATTACGCGGTGCATAGACATCAAGTTTTAATTCGACATTATTCGCTTTTAAGTAGGTGATATTTGATTTACTGCTGTAATCAAGCTGTACAGTGGATGTCCATCTAGCCGTATCTGAAAGCTGCGCTAAAGTAGGGGGATTTATTATTAGCAACGGTAAAATGAAAGCGAATACCAACTTGGAATTGAATCTCAACTTTTTCTGAAGCCTTAAAACATTTTTTTTAGAGGAATCTTTTGTTAGCACTTGATTTAATAGCCTTCTTTAGTAGCCAAAGACTTTTATAATTTAGTTTATAGCTATAGTACGATTTAATCAGTTTAATTTGCCAATAATCCCCAAAATCATTACCTAAAGTTGGGTCGCAACTAATTAAGGATCAAACTGCAAGTCTCCTCAACAAACCACGATTTATTGACCCCACTGAAAAGTCAGATTTAATGATCTTTAACTATTTCGTCAGATAACTTAAGATGCCAAAAAACACTGGTTGGTTCAGTCCTCTTCTAATAAGTTGGTTAATTGTTTTAACACCATTAACCGCAAAAGCAGCAGAAAATCATCCCCGTTTATTTGTTGATCAAGAGCGAATTAACCAAATTCAATGGGCAATTCAAGTACCCCAATCCCATCATCAACAAGCATTGTTGGCTCTAAAATCTCGTGTCCAGCAACAAGATTGGCGTGTGTATGATTTTGATCTAGATGATGGTAACTGGAATTATGCTCGTTCTTATTTAGCAAAAGAAGCAGCATTTCTCTATCTCTTAACTAATAACAGAGAATATGCTCAAATTGCTTACAAAGCGATAGCAGATATTTACCATGAGCCAGATGCAGACAATCGACTTCCAGACAGGGAATATGGACTCTCAAGAGCTACTGTAGGTCGTAATATAGCGATCGCTTACGATTGGGCTTATCATGGTCTTACACCAAAACAGAGAGACTATATCAAAGCCAAGATTAATATAGCTCTTGATGCTTGGCTAGACTATAAACACGTAAATTTACGTAATCCTCTAATGGCTTCTAATTGGGTAGCAGTTTGTCGAGGTGGAGAGTTGGTAATGATGTTAGCAATATATGCGGAAGAAAACCGCACCAACAGATACCGACAACTTAAAGAATGGCTCAAAACCCATTTGTCCCATGGCTATGGGGAATTAGGACTATCTCAAGAAGGAATTGGTTATACAGGTTATTCCGGGATCTTTCTCCTACCAGCAGTTTATGCACTTCGTAGTGTTGGCGATACTGAGTTAGATAGCTCTTTTCAAAATATAGATTTCTGGAAACTGATTATGTATGCGGGAGCTTTCTTGATGGATGGGAATACAGAGCGTGAGTTTCTTCAATCAGGAGTCTCCAATTCTGGCATTATTGATGAAGGATGGGCAAGTTTACTATTAGCTTCAGTTGCTCCTTCCCAGTTGCCTTTTTATCGCTATTTCTATGATTATCACATGGGTA
The DNA here is from genome assembly GCA_030065715.1 of Xenococcaceae cyanobacterium MO_188.B19. GTDB lineage: Bacteria > Cyanobacteriota > Cyanobacteriia > Cyanobacteriales > Xenococcaceae > JASJCP01. Next base: position 15,219 of record JASJDF010000036.1, read on the forward strand.
TTCATGCACCAGGTACTCCTAGGGAAAAATTTGATGAGCGTCGGGGTGCTACGGTTTGGTCACTAATTTATTATCCCGAAAGTACTCCTTCCTTTGACCCCACTGGAATATATCCCTCAGCTATCAGCGATCGCAAAAGAGGGGCTTATTTTTTTCGTAATCGCTGGCAAGATGAAAATGATATTTTACTTTCGATTATGGGGGATTTTGACCATCATGGAAATGCTTGGGATCAATCAGAAGCTTTCCAATTAGGTTTATTAGCCTATCAGACTCGTTTTATTGGTGGTGCAGGAAAGGAAAGAAAACCTGACTTCTATAGTAGTCTATTAGTGGATGGCAGATCTGATGTTAGAGGAAAAAAAACAGGTAAACAAAAATTCTTTGCTTCTTTCTCTGATGGAGGATATGCCATTATTGATGGTGGAGAAAAATATGCGGGTCTTGGTTTAAGCAATGTTCAAAGACATTTATTAGTTAAGTTTAATCAAAATCATGGTTCGGCAATTATTACTACACTAGACAAAATTCAAGATGATGAGACTCATGATTACACTTGGCAACTTAATCTAGGAAATGAAGCAAATGATGGTGACATTATTTCTACTGTTGGCAAAGAAAACAGTTTAAATATTTTTCTGCTTCGTGGCAAAAATGATAGTTATCTCAAAGGATGGATCGTACATCCAAATCCAGTAACAATTATAAGTGGTGATCCTTTACAAGTTCAGGTTTCTGGCTCTAATACTAATATTTGGATTGTGATGATAGTAGGGCAAGGAATTCCTCCTGTGGCAACTTCAGAAGGAATGGGACTGGAAACTAAACTAAAAATAGATAATGTTGTAATTAGTTATAATGCTCAAAGCGATCTCAAAGAGGTTAGCGAACTGATACGCTTAAACATATCAGATTCTTACGATAATCCTTGATTAAGTATGAATATTTTTCTTAATAGGAGACTCCGCAAAGTCACAAAATTATTATTTTCTCGTAAGACTTGTTTCCTGATTGTTTTTTTAAGTATTTTTCTGGTATCTTTTGTCTCTACAGGAGGACTAACAACTGAGATAGCAAGACTTCCTCCTAAACCTGAAAAACCTGAAATTATAGCCATTGCACCGCCTCACAAGTTAAAATTAACCACAGAAATTCCCATAGTTCAGTTTGTCGATAATACAGTTCCTAGACAATGGCTATATGCTAATTCCAGTAGTAAGTTCCGAGAATTTAAACCCTTACCAGATGATAAATTGGTCACAGAAAGTTTACCAGACTTTACTGATGCGATTAATTTAAATGCCTTTGCCAAAGAACAACAAGGTGATACTTCTATTTTCTACACTGTATTTGCTTTTGAGCAACCCCAACTTTTGCGGGTTTGTTACGGTTTAACTGGCTCGAATATTACAGCCCAGATGATAGTAGCCAAAAAAGCTGTTAATCATGGAACATTGATTCGAGTCAAACCAGGTTTGTATCCTATTGAGATCAAAGTCAATCACGCCCAACCAAAGGAAGTGGCTCGTCTGGCAACCCGTTTGACGCAAGTTAGCGAAGCAGAAATTGAGTCAGTGTATCAGTGGCGACTATCACGTTGGCAAGAAACGATGAGGATGAGTCAAGAAAATGATGAAAAGCTCCTAGCTTCAGTTGAATTTGACCCAAAAACAATTCTTGGTCAAGAAGGCTTTTTTAGGGTTGGTCAAAGTGTCAATGGAAAATGGTGGTTTATCGATCCAGATGGTAAGGCTTTTTATCATAAAGGTTCTACAGGTTTAAATGCAGGAAAAAGTGGCGGTAGAAGAGCTAATTTACCGCCTGTTGCCAAAGGAACAGCTAAAAAATGGGTTGGCTATCTAAAAACCTGGGGCTTTAATGCTATGGGTGCTTGGACGACTCCCGAATTCTTCGATCAGAATATGCCTTTTACCGAAATTATTGAAACTTTTTATGAAAAACCCTGGCTGAAAACCAAATTTCCTGATGTTTGGGATTCTCAGTGGAGCGATAATATTGATGCTAAATCTAAAAAGCTTTGTCAACCCCTCAAAAACAACAAAATGTTGCTAGGTTATTTTCTGGATAACGAACGGGGCTTTATGCAAATTATTGGGCACAATGAAAAAATTATTGCTAATGCTCCCATATATCAATCTGATAAAATTCGTACCAAAAAGAAGTCCGAACTTCCTGAAGAACCACTTCTGAATACTCAAGGTATTGGTTTATTACAATTTTCCCTTGCTCAACCCGAAGATGTACCTGCTGCGAAGAAAGCTTGGGAGTTTGTTTTGCAAAGGCATAAATCTTTTGCAGGTCTTAGTCAAGCTTGGCAAATTGACATAGATTCCCCAGATTCTCTTAAAAACCTGACAGCACAGCGAAAACTGTTAATTTCTCCCATCTATTTACAAGACCAACATGACTTTGTCAAACTTTGGGTTGAACGATACTATCAAGTTGTTAGAGAAAAAATCCATAAATACGATCCCAATCATCTTTTACTAGGTACTCGTTGGGGTGGTACACCTGGTCCTGCTGTTTTAGAAGCAGAACAAAAATGGGCTGATGTGGTTTCTCAAAACAACTATCGAGCTAATTTCTATGAGCGTTTTGATGACTTATATCAAGAAGTTCAACTTCCTATTCTGAATGGAGAGATAAGTACCTGGTCTGGTCATTTTCGTTATATCCGTAATCCGATTGAACCACCAGGAGGCTACGATCAAGCAACTCGACGGATGCTTCGTGCAGAAGAGGCTTTGGATCGAATTTTCTCCCATCCAGGTGTATTAGGTTATACCAAATATCGCTGGCATGGAGGTAACAGTCTATTTTGGCAAAACAAGCCAAACAGAAAAGTTGTTAATCCCCTTAAGTGGGCTAATTCTCGTGCCGTATCTATCGCTACTTATTGGGATCGACCAACAGTAAAAACAACAGTTCCCCTGAATGGACAAATTTTTATTACTCTCCAGGGGGGAAGGGTTCGGGTTGAAAAATTAAATCCAGCCCAGGAAGGCGACCCCACTAGTTTTAAACTGAAAGGAGAAGAATTAATTATCGGTATGGTTTGTCGTCAGGGAGTCTGGGATCAGGAAGTCTATGGTGACAAGGTTCGAGGAAGAGTAGTTGAATCTCAAAAAGAGGACGGAATGATTCAACTGAAGCTAAAGCTCAAAGACAAACTTGACTTAGATCCTACATCACAAGGTGATGGAGAGTATAACCTTTACCTTACCAGAAATGATACTAAGTTAGAGGGAACATTCCAAGGACTATACCAAAATTATCCAGTTGCAGGTAGGGTAGTAGGTTATGTTCATCGTCCTGTTGCAACAGTCAAATATTAATTAAGGAGAAACTACTGTTACCTCTGCGGTTTCTATAACTTCCGTAACAGGTTCATTCTTAGAAAAAGTCAACTTACCCTCAACACAATCAACTAGAATTTTATCCCCTTCTGTGAAATAATTTTCTAGTATTTTAGTGGCGATAGTATTCTCCAACTCCCGTTGAATCGCTCTATTCAGAGGACGCGCCCCAAAAGCAGGATCGTAACCAACTTCTACTATACGGTCAATTGCTGCTTCTGATAATTGAAGAGAAATTTTTTGTTCTGATAATAGTTTCTCCACTCTCTTGATTTGAATCTTAACAATATCTCGTAATTGTTCTCTTTTTAAAGAATGGAAAATAATTTGTTCATCAATCCGATTAACAAACTCAGGACGAAAATGCTTCATGAGAGCTTGATTAACTCTTTTTTCTACTTCTTCGTAATTAGTATCATCATCTCCCGAAACATTGAGAATATGTTCACTACCCACATTACTGGTCATGACAATGATAGTGTTACGAAAATCTACTACCCGCCCTTGAGAATCGGTAATACGTCCATCATCCAACACCTGCAATAAGATATTAAACACATCCTTGTGGGCTTTTTCCACCTCATCTAATAGCACTACAGAATAGGGACGACGACG
>JASJDF010000037.1 GCA_030065715.1 Xenococcaceae cyanobacterium MO_188.B19
ATGGACGATGGTGTCACTAAAAGTGATGGTACCGGTCTTAACTACAACAGCGTGGCTGAGGCAATTTGGAAGAGTGGGTATGGTGGTGCTGATGGGCTTAACTCTCGAAAATTAGCAGACTTACTCTGGGACGAGGGAGCAACTGAGACTCAAATCGGTCAGGCGATGAAATATGTTGGCATCAGTTTAGAAGGGATTGCCGATGCGATGGACGATGGTGTCACGAAAAGTGATGGGACTGGTCTTAATTACAACAGTGTTGCTGAGGCAATTTGGAAGAGTGGGTATGGTGGTGCTGATGGGCTTAACTCTCGAAAATTAGCAGACTTACTCTGGGATGAAGGGGCATCACAAGCTGAAATCGGTCAGGCAATGAGATATGTGGGATTCAATTTAGAAACTATCGCCGATGCCATGGATGATGGAGTAACCAAAAGCGATGGCACTAGTCTTAACTACAACAGTGTTGCTACGGCATTGTGGAATAATGGACACAGCATTAATTCTAGAAAATTAGCAGACTTGCTTTGGGATGAAGGTGCCTCCCAGGAAGAAATCGGTCAGGCAATGTTCCATCTAGATTTCGGTTTAACTACAATTGCTGATGCTGTTAAATGGGGTGTGAGTAACTCAGCAAATAATAATAATTATCTTAACTACACCAGCACAGCTACTGCCTTGTGGAATAGCGGTCATAGCATTGATACCAGAAAACTAGCAGACTTACTCTGGGATGAAGGTGCTTCTCAGCAAGAAATCGGTCAGGCAATGTTCCATCTTGGTTTTGGTTTAACCACAATTGCTGATGCGGTGGATGATGGTGTCACTCTTAGTGACGGCATGACTTTAAATTATATAGATACTGCGCTTGCTCTCTGGAATAGTGGACACGGCATTAATGCCAGAAAACTAGCTGACTTACTTTGGGATGAGGGTGCTTCTCAGCAAAAAATCGGTCAGGCAATGTTCCATCTTGGTTTCGGTTTAACTACAATTGCTCATGCGGTTAAATGGGGTGTGAGTAACTTAGGGAATGATAACAATTATCTCAACTATACCGACACTGCTAATGCCTTGTGGAATAGCGGACACAAGTTTGATACTAGAAAACTAGCTGACTTACTCTGGGATGAGGGTGCTTCTCAGCAAGAAATCGGTCAGGCAATGTTCCATCTCGGTTTTGGTTTAACCACAATTGCTGATGCGGTAGATGATGGTGTTACTCTTGGTGACGGCACGACTTTAAATTATATAGATACTGCGCTTGCTCTCTGGAATAGCGGTCATAAGTTTGATACTAGAAAACTAGCTGACTTGCTTTGGGATGAAGGTGCTTCTGTATCCCAAATTGGTAGTGCCATAAGATATCTTGGCTTCGACTTAAGAACGATAGCCGATGCTCTTGATGATGGAGTAACTAAGAGTGATGGTACTGGTCTAAACTACACCAGTGTTGCGGTAGGCTTGTGGAATAGTGGTCATGCAATAAGTACCGAAGAAGTTGCTGATCTTCTCTGGAATAGTACCGACGCATCACAAGCTGAAATTGCTCAGGCACTCAATTATGGAATTGATCGCAACTTAGCAGAGATTGCTAGCGATATGTATTATGGAGTTCAAGAATTTAACTACTATGATGTAGCCTACGGTTTGTGGAATAGTGGTTTGGCTGTCAATACTAGGGATATAGCTAGAGAACTCCAAGATTTAGGAGCTAGTGCAGTAGATACGGCTGAGGTACTTCACTATGAACTTAATGCTTCATTGGAGGAAATTGCTGATGCTTTGGACGAAGGTGCAACTTATGGATATTTAGATATTGCTTATGGTTTGAATCATAGTGGACACAACCCCAGTAGCGGAAAGTTAGCTGATTTATTACGCCATGAGGGGGCAGGTTACTGGGCTACGGTAGATGCATTACAAAAAGTAAAAGGAATAGACAGATGGTCTGCACAGGGAATTGTGATAGGAGGTATAGTCGAAGATTATTTTGATCGTTCATCTAAGCAAATTAGTTCAATATCTAACAGATTGGAAAGTTTCTATGAGGATAATAAATCTACCGCAGGTGTTTTGGCTTCTCCCATCATTATTGGAGTAGAAGCGACTAAAACAATTATCAAGAGTATTGAAGAAGGTAATGTGGAGCCAATAGTTGATGCTCTTAAGCGAATTCCCGTTGCTGGTACGGCAGTGGGTATTATAGAGGGTGTGATTAATGCTGTGGAAGGAGATGAAAAAGAGGTACTTAAGTCAGCAATAGATTCAGCACTGGCTTTTTACGGCGGATCTAATGTTATTACTCCTAAAATGGTTGATTTTGCCGTAGATGTATTTTGGGAATTAAAAGATAATGACTACCAAGGTGCGATTTCAGAATCTCTGAATAATCTGGGTTTAGAGAAAACAGTTTCTGAGCTTTTTGTTTCAGTAGCCTGGGCAATGGAACAAGGTAGTTGGGAAACTGCAATTGATGCTGCATTAACTAAGGTAGGCTTTGAAAATGCTCAAGAATTTGTTGATATTGCCTGGGATGTAATTGACAACAATTATCAAGGTGCAATTAGTACTGTACTAGAGTTAGTTGGTTTTGATTCTCTGGAAATCGATCGTGCTAAAGCAGATGCTTTTATTGATGTTGCTGTTGCTGTAAAAGATGGTGATTTTAATAAGGTAGCCGATCGCCTTATTGCTTTAGCTGGCGATGATGCCCAACAATTAAGTCAAAGTGATTGGGTTAAACTATTAAGAGATGATAATCCTGCTGATGATCGCCAAGCACTCCAGCTAGGGTTATCTGAACTTGGTTTCAAAAATGCAACACAATGGGTAGATACAATCTGGGCAGTTAAGGATGGACAATATCTTGATGCAGTCTCCAAATTACTTTCTCTAGGGAACTTCCAAGATGCAACAGATTGGCTGGAAATTATCGATAATTTGAAGCAAGAAAAATATCTCGATGCACTTTCTACTGCATTCGATCTTGCTGGATTTACAGATGGTCAATCTTTGGCAGAAGCAGCGATCACTGTAAGAAACGGAGGTTTAATTGACGCTTTTTATGAAAGTTTCGATTTAATTGAGGGTGGCAGCGATTTGAAGAATGTTTTTAAAGCTCTCAAAGAAAACGATCTAGAAGATTTTGTTACTTCAATGGTTGGTGCTTTACCTATTCTTCTGAAACTTGTCGTCTAAGCAAGTATCAGAAGAATTTTATTAATTAGTTCAATTTAAACGCGATCGCGTTTTGGTAGAGTTTTTACAGAAATGCGATCGCATTTCTCTTTCAGGGGCGCGATCATTCTTCTAATCTAAATACTTAATTTTTTTAGTATTATTAATTTTTAGTTGACCAGTACTCTAAAATATAACTTAAATACCTTTAAATCCGATTTCATTATCAATTTGTTTTTCTAATTCTCTTTGACTTTGCTTATCGATTGTGGATACTTCCGAAGCCAACCCAATTTGATTGAGAATAATTCCTAAAATAATTACAATACCACCGATATACTGAGCAGTATTAGGGACTTCTCCTAAAATTAAATAAGCTGCTATAATCCCTGCCAAGGGACTAAAAGAACTAGCTAAAGATACATCTTCAGTTTTAGTAGTTTTTAAACCTTGAAACCAAGCTAATTGTCCTGCTACTACAATAAATAAACTGTAAATAATCATCCATTGCCACAGTATAGGAACAAAAACATCGGTAAAATGACTTGCTCCATATAATTGAATTACCACAATAAAAAAAACTACTGTACCTACTGCGGTACGAAAAATAGTGTAGATTCCTAAAGGTATTTTTTTTAAGCTTACTTTACTAATAATGGTAGAAATAGCTAGGGAAATTGCTCCAATAATTGCCATCACTTCTCCTCTACCAATTTGGATAACTCCACTCATACTAATCATGGGATTTTCTGGAGCTTGTAAGACAATAGTTAAAACTACTCCGATAAAAGAAACAATTGCGCCCAATATTACTAACCAACTAACTTTTTGCTTGAGAATAAAAATAGATAATGCTAAAGCTAAAGGTGGTTCGATGCGCCCAATCAAAACAACATTATTAACTGTGGTGATATCTAAGGCAAAAAAGATCAAAGCTGGAGCTAATGCTCCTGATAAAATAGCTACTGTAATTAAACATAACCAGTCAATTAATGAAAGTCTAGTTAAACTACTAGGATTCCAAGTTTTACTATAAATAATAATTAAAGCAACTAAAGCGCAAATATTACCAACAAACAAAACATTGCAAAAAGAAATAGGATTGCGTCCATCAATTAAATAGTTTGCACCCAATTCAGTTAGTTGACGAGTTACGGCATTAGAAGCAGCAAAAATAATAATAGCAATAAATAAATAAATCCTACCTGGAATATTATTAAATAGTTGCATTAGGTATTAGGTATTAGGTGTTAGGTGTTAGGTAACAGGGAATCCTAAAGGATACCGCGACCCATTTAGTAAGACGTACCTCATGAGTCCGAAAAAGACTATATTTTTTAATTTAGTTAATCTTGATTTGCTTTTAATTAAATTAAATTAATTTAACTTACCTAAAATAATAAGATCTTAGATAGCTCGATTTTTAAATCGGGGAAACTCTGAGTTACTATTGTTCCAGAACTTGTTTCTAATATCTGTTGATAACTATCACCTTTGGGTAAAGTATGCACTATTAACTTTTTGTTTTTCAAATCTACGATCCAATATTCGGGAATTTTGTTACGAGCATAAACTTGAGCTTTTACTTCAAGATCGAATTGTAAAGTAGTTTTAGAGATCTCGATTAACCAATAAATATCTTCTACATAAGGATGATGATTTCGATAAATTGTTTCGGGAAGACGCACTATACTAATATCTGGTTGAGGTTCAGAATTGTTTAAAGTTATAGGATAAGATTCTCTAATTACGGCTTTTCCTTCTAAAAGCCTGAGTAAATATTTGCCTATAGAATAATTTGTATAACTATGAGGGATTCCTTCGGGACTCATCTTGACTATTTCTCCCTCTACTAATTCTACATTCTGACCGATTAATAATCCTGTTTCTATTAATTGATGCCATTGGTCAATTGACCATTTAAAAGTAGTTACACTCATAATTTCTAAGATAGTCAAGATGTGATTTTAACAAAAAAATTTTGATTAAATTTGAGGATTAACAAAATAAATTAAATATATTAAAAATATCCAGTCAACATACACAAAATTAAAGCTTCGCTCCACTCTACCACTGCACCATAAGTATCTCCTGTATGTCCTTGGAGTTGGCGGTAAAAATAATATCCTGTTACAAAAGCGATCGCGTTGCAGCCAAAAACAATTATAATAGCTTTCCACCAAGGTATGATCCACCAAAGCACACTACTACAAAGCAGCAAGGGTATTAAACTTAATAGCATATCTTCTGGAAGGCGCAAGTTTTTCTTATGTATTGCACCCTTACCCTCTTCCCTTAGATAAGGATACAACGCGATCGCGATAAATTGTCCCCATCTTGCCCAACCACTAGCCAACATCAGACACAACCAAGTGTATTCTGTAATTTCACTGAGGGAAACGGTTTTTAATAGTAAAATTATGACAGCAGCTATTGCGCCAAAAGCTCCCGTTGCACTATCTCTCATCACTTCTAACCGACGATCTTGCCCTATTACTCCTAAACCATCCGCTGTATCCATTGCTCCATCTAGATGCAATCCTCCAGTAATAGCTACTAAACCAGCAATAATTAGAGTAGAACGAGTAAAAGTGGCAACAGAAAGATATTTAAGCCCTATTTCTCCTAATCCTAGTAATAAACCAATAATCAATCCAATTAAACTACACCATCGTGCAATGCGCTCCCAATTACCTACCCAATTACTAGGAAGAGGGATTATAGTATAAAAAACTACTGAACTAAAAAAAGAGCGAGAAAAATCATCTCGCCATTTTTCCCAAAACTCAAACATCTATCCCCTACTGTCTCTATCTTATTGACTATTTTTATCACTCTATCCCTTCTATCTCCTATCATAAAAATTTCATAGATTACTTGAGATATCTTGGGCTAATATTGTTTCAGGGACTTTTTTTTGATAAACACTTTTTCAGAGACAGCAACCAATTATTATCCTAAGTATTATTGTCTATTTCTCATGAATCAACACCAAAGACATCAACCAATTCCTGCGCCTTGCATAGTTGATAGTGGCACAATTGTAAATAAAGATGATATTAAGCGTCTGCTAAATGATTTGTGTTACGTACATTATATTCATACAATTGATAATAAAGTACAAAGCGAAGGTAAAGGCTGTGTGCTAGAAGTTTTCAACGATCCCCATCAGTCAACCCTGATTGCCAATAATAATTTGTATCTCAATATTCAAAGCTTTGACTGTTTGCAACTAAGTCAATCTTTGGAAAAAGAAGCATATTTTGATTTGATACAAGATAATCGTCAATTGCGTCTTATTCCTATAAACAATTGTCGTCAAGAAAGAAATTCCCACTCTCCTATTGATGCAGCTACCATTGAAGCAATGATGAGTGATGTTTTATCAGCCCGTTTAGATGTACAATTTGACGACGACGAATTTTAAGTCGTTATTTTTTGGCTGTTAAATAATTATTTTATAGTGGGATTTTCTTTTCAGTGTCAAGCATCCTGTAGCAAAAGTCAGGCTAGGGCTGGAGTTTTTCATACTCCCCATGGCATAGTCGAAACTCCTCGTTTTATGCCCGTGGGAACATTAGCTACGGTAAAAGGCATTACGCCGAAACAGTTAGCATCTGCATCCGCACAAATGATTCTGGCGAATACTTATCATCTCCATCTCCAACCAGGAGAAGATATTGTCAGAGATGCAGGGGGTTTGCATGGTTTCATGGCTTGGGATCAGCCAATATTAACTGATTCGGGTGGATTTCAGGTTTTTAGTCTTAGTGAATTACGTAAAATTAGCGAAGAGGGTGTAACTTTTCGTTCCCCTCGCGATGGGAGAATTATTGATATTACTCCTGAAAAATCGATTCAAATTCAAAATGCTCTGGGGGCAGATGTGATAATGGCATTCGATGAATGTCCCCCCAGTGATGCTAGTAAAGAGGAAGTAGCTGCTGCAACGGCTAGAACTTATCGCTGGTTAACTAGATGTGTTGAGGCACATGAACGCCCTTCGGAGCAAGCACTATTTGGTATAGTTCAGGGGGGAATTTATTTGGATTTACGATCGCAAGCTGTAGCAGATTTAATCTCTTTGGATTTACCAGGATACGCTATTGGTGGTGTAAGTGTGGGAGAAGCACCAGAGTTAATCAACGCGACAGTAAGACATACTGCTCCCTTATTACCTGCTAACAAACCCCGTTATCTCATGGGAGTAGGAACCTATAAGGAAATGGTACAAGCGATCGCAGCAGGTATTGATTTATTTGACTGTGTAATTCCCACCCGTTTCGGAAGACACGGTACAGCACTGGTGCAAGGGGAAAGGATGAATCTCAAAAATGCTCAGTATAAAAGAGACTATGAGCCTCTAGATAGTACTTGTCCCTGTTATTGTTGTCAAAACTTTAGTCGTGCCTATTTGAATCATTTAGTGCGATCACGAGAAATGCTAGGATATATCTTATTATCCCTACATAACATCACTGAACTAATCCGTTTTACCCAACAAATTCGTCAAGCAATTATAAATGATACTTTTACTAAAGATTTTGGGAGTTGGTTGGTTGATGGTTAACTACCTTTAAACAAACCTTGAGGACGAATAAATAAAATTAACACCATAATTAATAAAGCGACTCCTAACTTATACTCAGAACCCAATAAGGGAATACTTAATTCTTGCGCCAGACCAATAATTAAGGCTCCAGCGATCGCACCATAAACATTACCAATTCCTCCCAAGATTACTGAGGCAAACATAGGCAAAATCAGAAACCAACCCATATTAGGGCGTACTGCCGTAATCAAGCCATAAATTCCCCCAGCAAGGGCAGTTAAAATTCCTGTAATAATCCAAGTCCACAGTACGACTCTTTCTACATTAATTCCCGATACCCTTGCCAAATCTATATTATCTGCCACAGCTCGCATGGCTTTACCTACTTTAGTTTTTTGTAAGAGGAAGTGTAAAGCTGCGATCGCAATTCCTGCTAAAACAATTCCCACTACTCGATAATAAGCAATTCTTAAATCTCCTACCTGAATCGCTTGTACCACAGGCAAATCGTAGGATTGATTACTACCGCCCCAGATAAATAAAATAGCACTGCGAATAAATAAAGCTAACCCAATAGAGATAATAATCAAGGTTGTGGAATCGGCTCTGCGATCGCGCATCGGTTTCCAGAGGAGAAATTCGGCAATTAGCATCCCAATTATCGTTCCTCCAGCCCCCAAAACCATTGCCAACCAAATATTTACACCATTAATATTTGCCAACCAAGTTAAATAAGCTCCCAAGGTCATAAAATCCCCGTGAGCAAAATTAGAGAGGCGCAAAATACCATAAGTCAAAGTTAAACCGATCGCTGCTAAAGCTAAAATACTGCCGATAGCAATACCATTAAAAACTAATTGAACATCCATCCTAGGTTAGTTGTCGATTCCACTAAATATAAGGTTTATAATAAGGTCTTCGATCCAAATTCGCGTAGTGTTAAAGATTATCTTTCTCCTGCTCGATAAAAACTAATCAAGATCGCCAAAAAGCTATAGGTTTAGAACAAGCAGGACTTATAGCCAATTAACCGCAAGCAATTTTAAGGAAAAAAAAATTAATGTTTGATTCTAGAGTTAGCGGTATTTTACTTCATCCCACTTCCCTACCTAGTCCCTTCGGTATTGGTGATTTGGGTACTGGGGCTTATGATTTTGTTGATTTTTTGGCAAATTCTGACCAGCAGATCTGGCAAATTTTACCTCTTGGACCTACAGGCTTTGGGAATTCCCCCTATTTATGCTATTCTGCTTTGGCTGGCAATCCCTTACTAATTAGTCCAGAGAAGTTATTTGAAGACGAATTATTAACCACCGAAGATTTAGCTTCTTTACCTGAATATCTAGATTACAAAGTTGATTATGATCTAGTTATTGAAACAAAAATTCCTCTGCTCAAGAAAGCCAGCGATCGCTTCCACACCCAAGCCACAGCCAAACAACTTGACGCTTTTCACGATTTTTGCAACCACCATGATGATTGGTTAGATGATTATGCTTTATTTATGGCATTAAAAGAACATCATCAAGGAAAAAGCTGGAACCAATGGGACAAAGATATTGCCTTTAGGAAGCCAGAAGCGTTGGTAAATTGGGCAGCAAAGCTACAAGATGCTATTTTGTTCCATAAATTTATGCAATATGAGTTTTTCCGTCAGTGGCAAAACTTAAAAGAATACGCTAACGAAAAAGGGATTAAAATTTTTGGCGATATTCCCATCTATGTAGCTCATGATAGTGCAGACGTTTGGGCTAATCCTGATATTTTCTGTTTAGATGCCAAAACTGGCGCAGCAGCTTTGATGGCTGGGGTACCACCAGACTATTTCAGTGCTACAGGACAATTATGGGGTAATCCTGTATATAACTGGAAACAATTAGAAAAAACTGATTTTCAATGGTGGATTAGAAGAGTCGAAGCCATATTGGAATATGTAGATATTATTCGTATTGATCATTTTCGGGGCTTTGAATCCTACTGGGCTGTTCCAGAAGGAGAAACCACAGCAATGAAAGGCAAATGGATCAAAGCACCAGGGGATGCTTTCTTTACTTTACTCAAAAAAGATTTAGGCGAGTTGCCCATTGTAGCGGAAGATTTAGGGATCATTACTCCCGAAGTAGAAGCTTTACGAGATAAGTTTGAGTTTCCTGGGATGAAAATTCTGCACTTTGCTTTTGATTCTGACCGTGCTAATCCCTTTTTGCCGTTTAACTATGTCAATCGCAACTGTATCGTTTATACAGGAACTCATGATAATAATACTACCCTTGGTTGGTTTTATGAGCGATCGCCTGAAGACCAAGCAAAAGTTACAGATTATTTGGGTTGTTTATGTCCTGAAGGAATTCACTGGGGTCTAATTCGTCTCGCTATGGGGTCTGTCGCTAATGCAGCTATTTTCCCCCTACAAGATATCTTAGGTTACGGAGGTGACACTAAAATGAACACCCCTTCTACAGTTGAAGGTAACTGGGAATGGCGTTATCGAGGTGATGTTTTATCGGAAGGATTAAGTGGACATCTTAAATATCTAACTTATCTTTATGGGAGAAAGCCGGTCCAGAGATAATAAGGTGTTAGGTTTTGTGTGTTAGGTGTTAGGTGTTAGGTGTTAGGTGTTTGTTCTATCCCCTATCACCTAGATTCGAGACCTTGCATCACCGTTAATGGCGAGGGATTAGCAACAGTCAAACTTTAGAGTAAAAAAATAACATATAACCTTTTTAATATTTTATATAGATTATAAATAATTTAAATAAAAAGATAGATGATCAGTGATAATTGGTATATCAGACTAATTAAAATAATTAATTAGTCTCAAAAGGATAATTTAATAGCTGTATAATCACTGACACTAAAAATAAGAAATTTTAAAAAAATCAGTATATTTAAGGTTTTTTTTTTGAAGTTTATAAGGTTTTATTATTTAATATAAATCCTTTTTGATTAAATAATTTTTTTGTTTGACATTTTTTTACCAACTATATAAATCATGCCTAATATTACTGGAACATTTAATTTAATAAAGGTTAGAAAAGTATTGATTTATGTCGATGCCAATACCATAGTTTCAAGTCTAAAAAAGATAGCTATACAACTAAATATTAGTTGAGCCTATATGTATATAGTAACCTTGATAGTTCCCAAACAATAAATAGAATCTATCGGGGTGATTCGCCCTAAAGGACTCCCTAAAAGATACACCTTCGGACGATGCCCTAAAGGATTCCCTTTGGTCTCGTAGCGAGTCCTAAAGGATCCCTAACCCTAAAGGGTATATGCGAAGCGGTATCCTTTAGGACACCTTCGGATATGCTTTAGTATAAGCTTCGCGTCACGCACCTGGCGGACGAAGGTAGCGAACCTTTTCGTCCTTACAGAGTTTTATATGTATCAAACATTTAGCAATTTGTTCTTAAATCCTCTGCTTGGCAATTTTAGAAACTGTTAATATTACTTGCCAAATCAACATTTAACTTGATTTATAGTTGGTTTACTAAACTAACTATAAATATTAATTATCCTTGCATTACTTGAGTTTATATCTTGACAATATTTCATGAGAAAAATTGTCAAGATTATCCTACTAATTTTTTGCATCAAACTATTTAATAGCATAGCTTTTAAGCCCCATTCATCATTATTTAATTAAAAATGAAGTTAAGAAAAAATATATTGATTATGAGTTTAGTATTTAGTGCAACTTTAGTTACTTCTAAAACTCATTCAAAACCTATCTTGTTAAATTCTAAAATTGATTCAAATAAATGCTCTTTAAGTTTTTATGAAAATCTTAATAAAGTCAATAGTATAATGTTAAATTATAGCCTCAATATTTTTGATAATCATACTGACTTGGATATCAGTAAATCAGGAATTATCAATAGATTTTTTCCTAAAAATTATCTAGTAAACAAAATTAAGCTAAAACAATTAGGATCAGATTTAGTCTATAAACCTTTTACTTTGGTCAATTATATAACTCACAATACTTCTAGTATGGTTGCTAAACAAGAGAATCTTATCCAAAATTCCTGTAACGATAATCTTTTAAGTGGCGCTCAAAATCAAAGAATTGATATTCCCCTTGCCTTTGAAGGCGAAAAAAATTTGAAAGAAATTAAAGTGGAGACAATTGAAGACAGAAATATTCTTGAGGTTAGTGCCGAAAAGAAAAACTTTATTATTTCTAAAAATAAAGAAATTGAATTGATAGCAAAAACTATTTGGGGTGAAGGGCGTGGAGAATCTTACGAGGGTAAAGTGGCTATAGGAAACGTTATAATCAACCGCTATAAAATTTCTCAAGCCACCAGAAAATCTCATTGGTGGGGTAATACGATCGAGCAAATTATTTTACACCCATATCAATTTAGTTGTCATAATCATAATGACCCAAACAAAAGTAAAATTGCCAAATTAACTACTCAAAATTATCAATATAGAGAAACTTTAAAAATAGCTAAAGGAATATTATCTGGTGCGATTAAAGACAATACTTTTGGAGCAACTCATTATTTTGCCTATAAAACTGTTCAACCTCGTTGGGCATCAAAAATGAAGAAGACTAAACGTATTGGGAATCATGATTTCTATAAAAAATAACGAAAAATAATTATGAAATAAATAGAGTTTTCTCCTACCCTCAAAAAATCAGCCTAAAATCTATGGTATTCCTCTTTGATTTGTGAAAATTATCGAGCTTTGGGTTTTTTGTCCCAAAGGATACCGCTTCGCATATCTTTAGTCTTTAGTCATTATTAATCAAGACAATTTAGTTGTTACTTCAGTTAGTTTTTGCGCGATCGCAATAACTCCTTGAGCCTGCTTTTTGTCTTTGAGTTGTCCTGACTCATCAAATGCTTCCCCTGCATTGGGAATAGCTTTTTGTTCAGGAAGAACAAGCACACCAATCCCCTCTAAAATGGCACGAACGTGAACTAAGCCCCTAATTCCACCTAACCCACCAGGAGAAGCGGACAAAAGTGCAGCTACTTTACCTTTAAAACAGCTTAATGGTTTTTCATTTAGTTCGGGACGAGATGCCCAGTCAATGGTATTTTTCAATAATGGAGTAATGGAGCCATTGTATTCTGGACAGGAAATTAAAAAACCTTGATGTTCTCTCAAAAGATGCTTAAATTCCATAACTTTTTGGGGTAAACCTTCTTGTGTCTCTAAGTCCTCATTGAATATAGGCATGGGATAATCTAACAAATCGACATACCTAACCTCTCCTCCTGCTTTTTTAACTTCTTCCGCAGCAAATTTGACCAACTTTTTATTAAAAGAGGCGATTCGAGAACTACCAGCAAAAGCTAGAATTTTTGGCTGATTAGACATAGCTGTTCTTGAGATACTTCTAGGCTGATTCTATCGAATTTATTCTGTAGTTCCCATAATCAACACCTGGTTTGTTTGAGAATTCGATATAAATGATTTACTACAGCGATCGCGCCAGCTTAAAACCTAAACTTGCTAAAATTGTAGATACATTTGTAACTACAGACTCATGAAACTAAAAATTCGTAAGATTGGCAATTCATTGGGTGCAAGCATACCAAAAGAACTCCTAGAAAAATTAATGGTACAAGAAGGAGACTCTTTATATGTGACAGAAACGCCTGAAGGAATTTTACTCTCTCCATACGATCCAGAATTTGCTGAAGTTATGGAAGCAGCTAAGGATGTTAGTTCTCGCTATAAGAATGCTCTGAAAAAACTAGCAGAATGAGCAGAGTTAGATTTCTGACTATCAAGCAAGTTCGAGCAATTCATCAACAGCAAATACTAATTTTTGGCGGTTCGCCAGGAATTTTGGATGAAGGTAAATTAAAAAGTGCTGTTTTTCGAGGGCAAAATCTCTCTGACTATAATGAGAAAGCTACGATATACGATTTAGCAGCATCAATTGGTTGGGGTATTGCTAACAATTATGCTTTCGTTGATGGTAATAAAAGAACTGCTTTTGTTGTGATGGCAGTTTTTCTGCAAATTAATGGCATCATCTTGACTGGTTCTGAAGTCGATGTGGTGAATATTATGCTGGCAGTAGCTTCTAGTCAAATATCTCAAGAACAGTTAAGTGATTGGTTAAGGGAATCTTCTATTTAGAGGTTTAAGTGAAAAAAAATATCCATATTGCGATCGCATCAGTAACAGTATATACAGATCGAGCTTTAGTTACTCGCAAAAATACTATTTCTTTGACGGGAGATGAAAAGGAATTAATTATCTCCAATTTACCCATAACTTTGCTTCAAGACTCTGTCAGAGTATCAGGCAAAGGAACATCGAAAATCAATATTTTAGGAGTAAAGGTTGAGAGTGTTTTTACTCCTGAAGTACCAGTAGAGAGTATTGCTGAAATAGACAGGGAAATTCAAACTCTACAAAATCAACAAAAATCTTTAAAGAATCAATTGTCATCTCGACAATTACAAATTAACTTTATTGAGCAATTAAGTGAAAAATCTAAAACGAGCTATGCAATTAATTTATCAAAGCAAGAAACTAATTTAGAACAAACTGAAGCCTTGCTCAAGTTTATTGGTGATAAACATCTTGCTTATGGAGAAAGTATTACCGAATTGCAACAGCAACAAAAGGAGCTAAATGATCAAATTGCTGCTCTTGAGCGTAAAACGGAAAGTTTATTAATTCCTCAGGATAAAGAATATTTTAATCTGATTATCTTTATTGAAGCCTCCGAGCCTGGGGAATTAGAGTTAGAAGTTTCTTACATCGTTAATCGCGCTAGTTGGCAGCCTCTTTATGATTTAAAAGTAGATACAGCAGAAAAGCAATTAAATTTAACTTATTTAGCTGAAATACAGCAAAGTACGGGAGAAGATTGGCAAAATGTCGCTCTTACTTTATCTACTGCTAAACCTGGATTGGGTACTTTACCTCCCAAAGTTGAACCTTGGTATATTGATGCTAATATCCCTGTAACTAAAACATCATTAAAAGCTAGGAGAAAAATAGACAGAGTCATTCCGGATAATCAATTACCTGTAGCAGCATCAGCATCTATGATAGAGGAAAAAGAGCAAACAGAGAGCTACAGAGAAAAGATTGAAGTAGTTGCAGCAACTGTTGCTAAATCTGGGAGTGTAGTAACTTTTGAAGTAAATGGTGGTGGTAATATTCCCAGTGATGGAACCCCCCATAAAGTGACTGTATTCAGCGATCGCTATCCTGTAAAATTAGAACATGTTGCTATTCCCCGTCTAGTAAGTTTCGTTTATCTACAAGCTGTGGTTACTAATCCTGCTACGGGAGTAACTTTATTACCTGGGAAGGCGAATATATTAAGAGAGCAAACTTTTGTTGGCACAACTCATTTAGAAAATATTGCTCCTAGCCAAGAATTTACCTTGAATTTAGGCATTGATGAAGGCTGGAAAATCGAGAGAAATTTGGTACAGCGTCAGGTAGATAAAAAGTTAATAGGTGGTAACAAGCGCATTACTTACGCTTATCGTTTAATTGTTAATAATTTACAAGCAAGAGAAAGCAACCTCAAGCTGATAGAACAGTTACCAGTTAGTAGAAACGAACAAATCAAAGTTCGTCTTCTTCAAACTGAGCCAAAGATCAAGTTAGGAGAAATAGGAGTTATGGAGTGGAATTTAACTCTTGCAGAAGGTAACAAACAAGAAATAAATTATCAATTTACCTTAGAATATCCTCCAGAAGTTTCCATTTATGGTCTGAATATTTAGATTTACTTTGCTGCCTAATAAGAAGCAATATTTACATATATATAGTTTAATTTGATTAAAATCATGACTTTAACTACTTATAAATGGTCGGTAATAGAATGGCATCAACTAGTTGATACAGGAGTTTTAGATGGAAAACCCGTTGAATTGTTAAATGGAGAAATTATTGAAATAAGTCCTGAAGGTATACCTCATAGTTACACGGCTCAATCTGTTGCCAATTATATACAAGAAATTTTCAAGAATAAAGCTTATATGAGGCAAGCCCATCCTATTACTTTAGATAATTCTGAACCACAACCTGATATTGCAGTAGTTCGTCTTCCCGAAACTATTTATGCTCAACATCATCCTTAGTCAGAAGATATTTATTTTTTAATAGAAGTTTCTCAAACTACTTTACAATTCGATCTTAAAGTCAAAGCTGAAATTTATGCTCGAAATAATATTGCTGAATATTGGGTAATCGATTTAATCAATAAAAAATTAATAGTTCATACTCAACCAAAGGACAATTATTATCAGCAAATTATTGAATATAAATCTGGTTCAGTTTCACCCCAATGTTTTAAAGATGTTGTTATTCCTTTATCTAAATTAATTATTATTTGATTTATGCTTGGGTTAATATATGCGATCGCAATATAATAAGTACTTAAGCAAATTTAGCGATCGCTAGTAATCGCTTATGTATTAGAATCTTTTTTTTGAACCGAAGACTTTTTGTATCATGAATCATTACTTGTAGGAGACTCTTTATCTAGCAATAAATTTTCTTCAGCAGTCTTAAGTGTTAATGAAAAATTCAGCTGATTTTTTTTTCCTGTATAGACTATGTAAAGGGGATAAAGAAGATCAATGAGGATAGAAAACAATGACTGGAGCTTCTATTGTGGAAAAGCGCGACTACACTCTAATTATTGATAAGAGTGGTAGTATGTCAACCAATGATCAGCCAGGAGGTAAAACTCGTTGGGATGCAGCCCAAGAGTCAACTATGGCTTTGGCGAGAAAATGCGAAGAAATTGACCCAGATGGAATCACGGTCTATGTTTTTTCGGGTCGTTTCCGTCGTTACGATAATGTGACATCAGATAAAGTTACTCAAGTTTATCAAGAAAATGAACCAATGGGGCGTACTGACCTAGCTAGTGTGCTACAAGATGCGATCGCAAATTACTTAAACAGAAAAGCATCAGGGGAAACCAAACCCAATGGAGAGACAATTCTGGTTATTACCGATGGGGAACCAAATGACCGTAAATCAGTAATGAGGGTGATTATTGAAGCTTCTCAGCAGTTAGATCAAGATCAAGAATTAGGAATTTCCTTAATTCAAGTAGGAAAAGACCGCAAAGCTACAGAATTTCTTAAAGCTTTAGATGATCAGTTAGAGTCAGCAGGAGCCAAGTTTGACATCGTTGATACTGTCACCATAGATGATATGGAAGAAATGAGTTTATCAGAAGTTTTGCTTAAGGCTATTACTGACTAATATTAGTTCGGAGTTCGTGGTTCGTAGTTACCTTCGGTAGTCGTTACGCCCAGACAGTTTGGAAAAACCTACTAGTCGCTCAATCCAGAGATGAGGAATTTGATTCCTTGTACTCTCACGTTAACTAAAACATAATTAAAGCAAGAAAACTAGGGGATTAATCATACTAAACCTCTAGTTTTATCGTTATTTAACCGTAAATTTACTCAAAACAATAAGTAAATTATCCCTAATACCCCTGAGCATTATTTGATAAAGGGGAGCTATTTAGAAGAAATTATGAATTTAGCATCAATTCTACTTGCCGCATTTTTCTTGACTATTATTAATATAATTTAACCAAATATAGATAGTAAAAATTAAGCTTTTATGCAACTATAAACTCATCTTAAGTATTTTGTGTAGAAATTTATTAATCACTAACGGTATAAATAGTGACAGGAAACATATAAATACAAAATTACCAGTAAAAATATCTTGGTGGTGGTCATGCAGAGCCGAATTCAAAGTTCCGCAGGAAAGTCAAATAATCCGATTAACACCACATTGGTTGCTAAAAAAAACACAGCGCAACCAGTAAAAAATATCTCCAAGTCCCAATCTCTCGATCCCAAGTTTAACTGCAATTTATTAAACAACATTTCCCCATCGTTTACTCGTCGCTCATCACCAAAACCGCTCAAGATTAATCCCAAATTAGGTAATGAAAATAGTTTCAACCAGTCAGAACGAGAAACTGAATCAGAAAAGTCCGAAACTACCATTCAAAGATTTGCTGCATTGAATAAAAAGCTTACTGCTCGTCCTAAGCTGAAGCATTCATTTAATACTATTCCTGTGCAACCCAGACTAAAAGTTAGTATTCCCCCTGGTAATAGGTTGCAGCAAAAAATAACTGAAAAGCAAGAAGCGGAACCAACAGAAAAGCTTTCAACTAAAACTATTACTTCTTCCTCGTCAACTCCTCCTGATAAACCTGGGTCAGACAATTCTGATTCGGTTATAAATCGGAGTTCTAAGCTGGGACATAGTCTGGGTAATTTTGCTCTCTCTGCACCTCGTACTACCTCGCCATCCCCTCTAGTACAAACTAAACTAACCATTAGCACTCCTGGAGATAAACAGGAACAGGAAGCAGATACAGTAGCAGCCAAGGTAGTAGAACGGATTAATCAGCCTAATTTTGCTGCTGAAGCTAAGGCAAAGTCTATAGCAAGAAATACCATTAGAAGCCAGCACCTAGCGCGTCGCCAATCTCCATTACCAATCAATCCCAGTAAGTCCAAAAGATTAGTACATCTCAGTCCTCAATCTAAAAGGATGACTGCTGTTACTATCCAGGCACCTAGGTTAAGTTTTCATAACAACTTAGAAGCTTCCATTCAAAGAGCTAGGGGTGGGGGACAGCCTCTGGGAAATAAGGTTAGAGAGCCAATGGAGCAAGCATTGGGAGCAGATTTTAGTGAGGTAAAGATACATACCGATTCCCAAGCAGACCAGCTTAATAATGCCATTCAAGCTAGGGCATTTACTACTGGACAAGATATTTTCTTCCGTCAGGGAGAATACAACCCCGAAAATCGCGAAGGACAGGGCTTGTTGGCGCATGAGTTGACCCATGTTGTTCAGCAAACAGGAGGACAAAAAGTACAAAAAGCCCAAAACAAATTATCCCCTCACAAACTAACAAATCTAGTAGAGGATAATGGCATTGTACTTGAGCCTAAATCAATAAATACAATTAGTGCCAAAGCCAATAAAATTCAGTTTAAAGTAGCAGAAGAATCCTCAGATAACGTTGAAGCGAAACAGCAAGAAAAATCAGACCAACAGAACAGTGAGATAGAGACAGGTAAACCAGAAGAGAATCAGGGTGAGAAGCCAGGAACTGCTGAAAGTAGTAAAGAAAAAGAACCATCCAATAAAGCAGAAGCAGGAAAAAAAGAACAAAAGCAAAATCCTTCCGCAAAAACTCCAGCTAAAGCCCAAAAAGTTACAAATCTAGAAAAATCGCGCGGTGGTAGTGCGGGGAAGGCTGCTGTATTAGGGAAAGAAGCAACTGATACGGAAGCCAAAGCTGAACCTGGAGCCAAAGCTCCCACTTCCCCAGACGCAGATCCAGTTTTCCAAGCAGTTGTCGGGAAAGCCAAAAAAGTTGCTCAACAGGAAAAACAACACGAACCCGCTAAAACCAAAGCTAATCAAGCCCAGGCTGCTGCTGTAGCACCTCCTAGTGAGGTAGAAAGCAAAGGACAAGCGAATCAGATGGGCGAGATGGAGCAAGCAGAAACTCCAGGATTTGATAAGGCTGCCTTTAAAGCTAAATTGATGGAGCGCATTACAGA
>JASJDF010000038.1 GCA_030065715.1 Xenococcaceae cyanobacterium MO_188.B19
GGACTGTATTTACCAGAATTAAAATAGATATCTTGTCCATGAGTAAAGGCTTGAGCTTGAATATCTTGATTCATTTGTACAGCACTGCTGTCCGTATGGACTTTCACATCACTAAAGTCTGTCCCGAAGCGGGGTTCCATAAAAGAGCGTGCTTCATCGGATAGGGGACTTCCGCTACCTTTACTATTACCTAATTGTTGTTCTAAACCTTCGCTACTTGCTGTTAAATTTTCCGATTTTGCTTGTAATCCTCCTTCTTCTGCTTCTTCTTCCTTTTCTTCTGGCATTTGTTCACGCTGAATTTCGGGTTTTATATTTACTTCCTCTTCTGTCTTGTCTTGACGCTGTACAAGGGGACTAACAGCATTAGCTAGAGGTTTTGTAGCGACGGAATTTCCTTCTTCTTCTTTTTCTTCCATTTCTTGGCGTTGGATTTCGGGTTTCATTTGCATTTTTTCTTCCCCTTGTTGCTGACGCTGTACTGGTTGAGACATATTTATTACTTGATCAGAAACTTTATCAGCTTCTTGTTCATACTTATCTCCAGGTTTACCAATAGTGAGTTTGGTTTGTACTTTAGCCTGGTGATAGGATGGGGCAATATTACTTAAAGTATGTCCATATTTCGTCAATTTGGCTCTAGTTTGAAGGTTGGGAGTAGATATTTTACTATTTGAAGAATTGTCTTTTGTCCTAGATTTTGGTTGTAAGTTGGAGGATGTAAATATTAAGCTGGAATTCACTAAAGGTTTTTCTGCTTTATAATCGAAACTCATAACTATTATTACCTCCAGTCAATTGTATGATTAGTTTGATTTTTGATGGAAGATCGGATATTAATAGCTTAACTCATTAAGTTGTCACCTCAAACTTAATAGTAATGGAAATGAAGTTAAAAATAATTTATTCTTTTTCATAAAAATTAAGATAATGAATTTAGAAACGATCGCACCATATTGGCACCAATTGAATCACAATTACTTGAGTCAAGAATTAGCTAGAATTCAAACTCGACTTTATGAAAAAATCGGTAGTACAGAAGAGCCAACTCTTGGGGGTGAAAACTTTGATTTGGCAGAAGTAGCGTCATTAGAGCTTATTCCACCTTTTGCTCTTGAAGAAATTTGTGATCGCTTCAGTTTAACACCCTTTGAAAAGGATATTTTATTACTTTGTGCGGGGATGGAACTAGACCGAGGTTGGGGGTTACTTTGTGGACAAGCACAAGGAAGTGATATTACTAATTATCCCACTTTTAGCTTGGCTTTATCAAGTTTAGATTATGTTCATTGGGACGCAATAATGCCAGAATCTGCTTTACGTCATTGGCGATTAATTGAACTAAAAGATAATAGTAATATTTTAACTACCAAAGAGTTAGTAATTGATGAGCAAATTTTGCATTATTTACTCGGACATAGACATTTAGATCAAAGATTAACAGGACTATTAGAGTTAGTAACTGATACACCTAGTTTAGTTCCATCCCATCGAAAAATTGTAGATAAATTAGTAAAACTTTGGTTACAACCAGTAGAAGTTCCCATTATTCATCTCTATGGTAAAGATATTTCTAGTAAAAGAGCGATCGCAACTACTATAATCAAAGAATTACAACTAAATCTTTATACAATTTCCGCAGAAATATTACCTACTGATACTAGTCAACTGTATTTATTAAAATGTCTATTAGAAAGAGAATGGATTTTAAATCAAAGTGCTTTTTTTCTGGACTGTGATTATTGGGAAAATAGCGACCGAAGTAAAGATATTTTAGTAGCTTTATTATTAGATAATTTACAATGCCCGTTAATTATTTCTAGTCAAGAACGCCGTCGGGAAAGGCATAAATCTTTAATTGCTGTAGAAGTAAAAAAACCCACAACTCAAGAACAAAGACTATTATGGTCAGAATCTTTAAGCAAAATTATTCCTGACTCTAACGGGCAGATTGACACTTTAGTTTCTTATTTTAATCTCAATTCTCCTGCTATTGAAAGTGTCTGTCTTCAGGTAAAAAGTGTAGAAAATAATGGAGATAATTCTAACAGTATTAAGGAGCAGTTATGGCAAATGTGTCGTACTCAAGCTCGTCCTCATTTAGAACAATTAGCTCAGAGAATTGAATCTGGTGTCAGTTGGGCAGATTTAATTTTACCAGAATCGGAATTAAATATATTACGAGAATTAGCTACTCATGTTCGCCACAAAGAGCAAGTATATCATCATTGGGGATTTGCTCAAAAAAATGCTAGAGGTTTGGGAATTAGTGCCTTATTTGCTGGTGCTAGTGGGACAGGGAAAACTTTAGCAGCTGAAGTATTAGGTAATGAATTACAGTTAGATGTTTATCGCATTGATTTAAGTTCTGTTGTTAGTAAATATATTGGCGAAACTGAAAAGAATCTCAAAAAAATATTTGATGCAGCAGAAGGATGTGGTGCTATATTATTGTTCGATGAAGCTGATGCTTTGTTTGGTAAGCGATCAGAAGTAAAAGATAGTCATGACCGCTATGCCAATATGGAAGTAAGTTATCTATTACAACGGATAGAATCTTATCAAGGCTTGGCAATTTTAACGACAAATTTAAAGGATGATTTAGACCGCGCTTTTTTACGTCGGATTCGGTTTATTGTACAGTTTCCTTTTCCCGATTTTAATCAGCGATCGGCAATTTGGCAACGTATTTTTCCCAATTCTACTCCGACTAAAGATTTAAGTTTTGAGAAATTAGCCAAGTTAAATGTTGCTGGGGGGAATATTCGTAATATTGCGATTAATGCTGCTTTTTTAGCTGCTAGTGAACAAGATTCTGTAAAAATGAAACATATTTTACAAGCTGCTCAAAGTGAGTATTCTAAGTTAGAAAAGCCTTTGACGGATAATGAGGTAAAAGGATGGGTTTGAAGGAACAAAAAAAGTCTTGCTATGCAAGACTTTTGTTAAACATTTTATTTGGCTGACTAAAACCAATTATTTAAAACTCAATTTTTACTAATTTCTGCTTCTGAGCGAGACAGCATGGTTTCTTTTGTATGTTCTTGATGCTGCCGTTGTTCAACCATTAAATCTCTTGCTTCTGCTTCTATTTCTTCACCAGAAGATTGCTCAATTTTTTCTTGGGAACGGGTTAGCATATTTTCCTCAATATGTTCTTCATGGTGACGTGCTTCCGCCATTGATTTTCTAGCTTCTTCTTGAGTAGTCATCTTTAAATTCCAATTATTCTGACAATTTCTAATGTACTTTTAAAATTTGAAGAAAATGTGATGATTTATAATTGAGGCAGATTCTCTGTTCCCTATTTCTCATTGGTAATAAGTTAAGGGATTCAGCTTTTTGTCAACTGGTTTTTTGTTAATCTCTAACGCCTAATTGCTTTGCTTATTAATTTAGACAGCAAGTGCTTTAGGACGGTTGACCAACCTAGGAGACAAATTGACAACGCGGTTTTTGTGGTGGTGATGTTGAACCGAAAAATTCGGCATTTCTTGCCAGCAAGTTCTACAAAACCATGCTTCTCGATGAGGATAAAAGTAATGAATCATGGGAGTAGAGCAACAAGGACAAATGGCTAATATATTCATGATTATTTCAACTCAATTTAATAAAAGACGAGCTATTAAGCGGATTTATCTTGACAGGAAGCAATAGTGTCAATAGCTGTTAACTGCGGTGGAACTCGATTAACCTGTAAATTTTGACAAGGAATCATTTGTACAAACCTGGGACGAGCTACTGAAGCAGTATAAATTTCTAATTGTCCTTGGGGTATCGCTTCAAAAAAAATTCTTTGTTGGGGAAAGACAATTTTTTCTGAGTTTAAATTTAGACTTTGGGTGACTCGAATCAGCTGCATTTTACGACTAGAATTAGTGTAGTAACACAGTATTTTTGAGATAGGTTGAGCAGTAGCTGTTTGCCAATTCGATGACATAGGTTTCCTTTGGGTTGTTCCCGCTTTCATCTGATACAAATCATAATGTTGAAATTTGAGGAAGTTGTGAAGAATTTGAAGAAAATATTAAATAGTTTTTTTAAATGTAAAAGATGGTAACTATTGAAGAACTGAAACATAAAATCGCTACAGCAGATGATTTGAAGTCTGTAGTTAAAACGATGAAAGCGTTAGCAGCCGTCAGTATTCACCAGTATGAAAAAGCGGTAGAGTCCTTGAGTGAGTATAATCGCACCTTGGAGTTGGGATTACAAATTCTCCTGAAAAATCGACCAGAGGTATTGTTTAGAAAAACAGCTATTTCTCATAACCGAATTGGAATAGTGGTTTTTGGTTCTGATTGGGGAATGTGCGGTCAATTTAATGAACGAATTACTAACTATACCCATAAAAAACTGATGGCTTCTAATATTAGTGAGGAAAAATCTTTTATTTTAGCTATTGGTTCTAGAGTATATGACCGCTTAGAAGCAGCAGGACATAAATGTGAAGCTTATTTCACTTTGCCTAGTTCTATCGGTGGAATCACATCTGTTATTCAAGAGATTGTCTTAATTTTAGAACGATGGCAGCGGGAAAACCAGGTAGAGCAAATTGTAGTTTTATACAATCAAATTCTTAGTGGTGCTACTTATCATCCTACTGAAGTGGAAATTTGTCCTCTAAATTTATCATGGTTGAAAGGTTTACAACAAAAACAATGGAAATCTCAGAGGTTGCCTACTTTCACTATGAATGAGGAGCAACTAGCAGCAGCTCTGTTTCGCCAGTATTTTTTTGTCTCTCTCTATCGTGCTTGTGCAGAATCTTTAAAAACCGAAAATACCAGTCGTCTGACGGCAATGCAAATGGCGGAAAAAAATATTGCGGAGCGTCTAACAGAATTAACGATGGAGTTGAATCACCAGCGTCAAACTACTATTACAGAAGAACTACTGGATATTGTTTCTGGTTTTGAAGCCTTAAATAGTTAGGGATTAGTGGAATTGTCCCAGCCCAGGAATCCCGAAATTTGACTAGCTAAGGTTAGAGCATCAAAAGGTTTATTGATCACGCCTTTAGCACCAGCAGCGTAGAACCGACGGCGATCGCTAGCTTGGGCTTTGGCGGTAATAAAAATAGTGGGAATATGCTTGGTTTTAGCGTTACTTCGTAGTTCTGCCAAGGTTTGTAGTCCGTCTAATCCTGGCATCATGGCATCTAGGAGAATCGCATCTGGTTGTTCAGCCTCAGCGATCGCAATTCCCTCTTTGCCATTGGCAGCAACCATCATATCCCAACCAGTCTCTAATTCAAGGCAAAAAGAAGCCAAAACTCGAATATCCTCTTCGTCGTCAATAAATAAAATACGTTTGGCTTTCATCACATTAACTTTCAATAAGTTGTAATAATTGAGCTATTTTCAACTATAAACTGTATGTAAACAAGAACCTTATTGCTCTGAAATAATATTATACAAAGCCTTATAAGTTTTTTTTTGTTACAAAAACCTAAAATATTTAGTTCTTTGTATTAATTGTGAGTTTACCCAACTCCCAACTATTACTTAAGCTTGGGGAATGGTAAAGAAAAATGTGCTGCCTTCTCCATAAACACTTTTTGCCCAAATTTTGCCTCCATGTTGCTCTACAATATGACGACAAATAGCTAAACCCAAACCAGTACCTCCTTTCTGCCGAGAATCAGAAGCATCTACTTGTTGGAAACGCTCAAAAATAGTTTCTAATTTGTTGCTGGGAATACCTCTTCCCCAATCCTGAATGGCAAATAACACCTCATTACCTTTTAGTTTGGATGTTACCCATATTTTACTCTTCACTGGAGAGAACTTAATTGCATTACTCAGAATGTTAGTTATAGTTTGCAAAATCAAATCCCGATCAACCATCAAATCAAAAGAATTAAGCTCAGTTTCAATCATAACTTGCTGTTTCTGAGCCATAGGTTGTATTATCTCTACAGCCTGTTTAATTAAGTCTGCACTATTACAATGTTCTCTTTGAATTGTCTCTTTTCCTGATTCCATGCGTTCCAGATCCAGAACATCGTTAACTAGGCGAACTAAGCGATCGCTATTTCTCAAAGCCATACTTGCCATTTCTGAGCCTTTGGAAGACAGATGACCTAAACGTCCTGCGGATAGTAATTTGATCACTCCATGAATCGAAGTTAGAGGAGTTCGCATTTCGTGACTGGCAACAGAAACAAATTCACTCTTCATCCGTTCGATTTCTTTACGCTGAGTAATATCATCAACCATAGAGAAAAATCCTTTTACTTCACCGTCGGAATCGTAATCAGGAATATAAGTAGTATTGATCCAATAGGGATTACCATTTTCATCTGTAGGCTGAATTTCAAAAGTCACTGCTTTCCCTGATAAGGCTGTTTCAATATAGGGCAACATCTTTTGATAGTTGTCTTCTCCAAACAATTCTTTAATTTTTT
Organism: Xenococcaceae cyanobacterium MO_188.B19; assembly: GCA_030065715.1. GTDB lineage: Bacteria > Cyanobacteriota > Cyanobacteriia > Cyanobacteriales > Xenococcaceae > JASJCP01. The sequence goes on from JASJDF010000038.1 coordinate 6,410, forward strand.
TGCCGACTAGAGTAGAGCGAGATTTGCCAAACCAAGTTTCGTAGGTACGATTGTTGTAACGGTAACACTGTTGCTTATCTATATAGGCAATTAAAATTGGTAAAGCATCAGTAATCAACTGTAGTTGTTCTTCACTGCGCTGAAGGGATTTTTCGGCTTGTATGCGATCGCTGATATCCATAATCGTGCCAAAAACTTTGAGCACTTTGCCTTGACTATCTACTGTCGGTTCTCCTCTAGTTTCTAGATATTTAACCTTACCATCGGGAAATATCCAACGATAATTAAATTGCCAAGGGATACCTTCTTGATGACCTTTTTTGAGATTATTGTTAACTATCAGCAGATCTTCTGGATGAATGCGCTCCAAAATCACCTCACAAGAGGGTATTAGATGACTCTGAGGAAATTCCAAAATTTTAAATAGTTCTTCTGACCAACTTAATTGTTGAGTTGCAGGATTGTATTCCCAACTGCCAACTTTAGCAATTTTTTCAGCTTTGGCGAGTAAGGCTTGAGAAGCTTGCAATTTTTCTTCAGCTTGTTGCCGTTCAGTGATATCCTTCAGCATTACAGTAAATAGCATTCCTTCCCTAGTTTGCAATTTAGCAATAGAAGCTTCTGCTAAAAACCTTTCACCATTCTTACGCAGACCATAGACATTGGTACTACGTTTTTCTATGGTGCGCGATGGTTCGGCAGATTTGGTAAATTGATCGATATGCTTACGATGTTTTTGATAGAAAGCTTCAGGTAATAAGATATCTAATGGTTCTCCGATAACTTCTTGGGCTTGGTAGCCAAAAATATTTTCTGCTCCTCGGTTAAATAATTGAATTTGCTGTTGTTCATCAATGGAAATGATCCCTTCATTAGCATTGTCTAAAATACCTGCCAACTTTTGCTGATTTTCTCTTAAAGCTGCTTCAGTTTGCTGTCTTTCGATAATTTCTGCTTGTAAGAGTTTGTTGGTAGTCCTTAACTCAATGGTGCGCTCTGATACTAGTTCTTCTAGATTATTCAGTAATTGGGCTTGGGATAAAGCTACTCCAATTTGGTTAGCTAACTGACTTAATAACTGGATTTCATGTTCTTCCCACTCCCTGGGATTATGGCATTGATGGGCAACTAAAAGACCTTTAAGCTGATTTTGACTCAAAATAGGAACTACTAGTTTGGCTTTAATTTTAAACTGTTCTAATAGTTGTTTGATATCAGAAGAAATTGAGCTGCTGGCAAGATTGTTAATCGCTAAAACTTTTCCCTGACGATATCTAGCTAAATATTTACCGACCAAAAGAGGATCGGCAAGTTGATAACCTAACATACTGGGAAACTCAGGCAGAATTGATTCACTAATAGGTACAGCAATATTATTTTCTGGCAATTTCATAATCAAAACGCGATCGCAAGCTAATAAATTTTGTACTTCAGTAACAGCAGTTTGCAGAATTTCATCTAGGTCAATGGACATCCGAATTTTCCGAGTGATTTCTGCCAACAATTGAGTTTGTTGATATTGAAATTCGAGTTTATTCCAAACTTGACGCTGTTCTGTAATGTCAATCCCTGTAGCAATAATAAATTCTACTACTCCTTGTTCATCGAATAAGACGGTATTAGACCAGGAAATTAAGTGATGACTACCATCTTTAGCTATCCAAGAGTTTTCATATTGTTGGGAAAATTGCCCTACTAGTAATCGCTGAAATACAGCTTTAACCGCTGCTTTTTCGGCGGGGGCGACTAAAATTTCCCATATACGCTTACCTTTAATTTCTTCAAAGCCGTAACCAGTAATCTGTTCGCAAGTATGATTAAACCCAACTATGGCTCCTTCTCGATCTAGAACAGTTATTAAAGCTCCGACGGTATTAATAATGGCGTTAGAAAAGTCCCTCTCTTGTTTCAGTTGCATTTCTGCTTTTTTACGCTCGCTAATATCCGCGTGAGAACCAGTCATCCGAATAACATTTCCTGCTTCATCCCACAATGCTTGTCCTCGGTCTAAAATCCATTTATAGCTGCCATCTTTACATCTGACTCGATGCTCAGAACTGTAAAAAGGAGTTTTACCAGCGAAATGTTCTTGAATTAGCTCACTTACCCAACCGATATCGTCAGGATGAACTCGTTTTGACCATTCTTCTAAGGTATTATTAATTTCATCCTCGGCAAAACCGAGCATCTCTTTCCAGCGTCGTGAAAAAAATACTTCATTGGTTTGAACATTCCAATCCCATATACCATCATTCGCTCCCCTTAGAGCCAATTGCCATCTTTCCTCACTCTCCTTGGCTGCTGCTTCAGCTTCTTTACGTTGTGTAATATCTTGGGCTGCTGCACAAATAATTTGTTCTGATAAGTAAGGTTTTGCTGTCCACAATAACCAACGGTAGGAACCTCCTTTGGTGCGATAACGATTTTCAAAAGAAATAGTGGTTTTTCCTGTTGCTAATCTTTTAACTTCAGCGATGGTATCATCACGATCTTCTGGATGAACAAAGTTAATAAAAGGTTCGGCAAATAGCTCACTTGACGTAAAACCCAAAATTTCACTAAAAGCAGGATTGATTCGTTTAAAATAGCCATCAAACCCAGCAAGACAAAGCATATTAGGATTAATATCAAAAAATTGTCCAAATTCTCTTACTGTTGACAGTTGAATACTTTGATTTTTTTCTTTATCAGAGGTTGTTGTCTCAGAAGAAATAGGCAATTGGGAACAAGGTATAGCCTCAGGAATCATCTCTTCCCTTTGATTTAAAGAGGCAATCAAACTTTTAGAAGCAATAACTCCAATTAATTCTTGATCTTCTGCCACAATAGGAACATAACTTACTGAATGCTCTTGTAGAAACTCCCACACTGACTGAAGATTTTGAGCTTGAGATAGTCTTAAAGTGATCACTGGCTGAGACATTACGGAATCAATCCTCGTGCTTGTCAGATCGACTCCTGTAGCAACTAATCTAACTACATCTCCTTTAGTCAGAATTCCGATTACCCGTTTGTCTGCGACTACTAAAGCACAGTCAGAGATTACTCCGCCGTCAAACGACGGAGCCTTCTTACGAAAGTTGCTCATGGGGGAAACCCCCAAGACCGCATATGCGGAGCGGTATCCTTTAGGACTTTCGCGCTGCTCTGACCGTTGGTCAAATGAGCTATTGTGTTGTTTTTGGTTGATTAAACCTATCGCATCTAACAGTACAGTTTCTGGTGCGACAGTTAAAGGATTCTTTTCTATAAACTGATCAATACACATTAGGAAAAATCTACCTAACGATCAAGATTTAAGATGGGTGCTGAGAAATGAAGTGGAAAACAAAAATTCTAGTTTTTCTACTCTAGCTTATTAATAGGCAAAGCATCAAAATTTTTTGTCTTTTATTTTAAGGGGTGTTTCCTCACAAGTTTCTCAAATTTCTTTTATAAATTATTAAACACACCGATTCTCCTTTCAACAAAGTATTGAAGGTAGCACAAATGTTAGAGAAGTTAATTGATTTTCTACAATCCGAATTAGGGATCTCTGCTGACGCGATTTCTTTGGCACAGAAAACTGAGACTTTAGAGCCTTACACCCTACCGATAATTTTATGGCAATACGGATTCGTCGATAAAAAACAATTAAACCTCATATTTGACTGGTTAGAAATAGCTTAGTTCGTTTAAATGATAGTAGATACTGCTATCATTTATTTTTTTGACCAAAGTAAAAGTACTAAAACCCCCAATAATAAAACTTCAGTAGCTTTTTCGTTAGATTTAGCCAAGAATTCCGCCAAGGGATGGTCTCTACACTGGCTTATTAATTAAAATTATAGTAATTTTGTTTTATAGGAGCTTGAAAGAAGCAAGAGCTGACTAAGCATTGTTTCATAATTTAACATTCGTTAACGGTTTAGTTACTCTATGATTTCTCATGACCCTAGTTGGTTATTAATAGAATATGATTAATTATCTCTTTAAAACATGAAAATCTGGCTCTACGATACAACTCTACGAGATGGTTCTCAAGCACAAGGTATTAGCTTATCTTTAGATGATAAAATCAAAATTGCCCGCCAACTAGATGCTATGGGAATTCCTTTTATTGAAGGAGGATGGCCAGGGGCAAACCCCAAAGATGTACAGTTTTTCTGGCAGCTAAAAGAAGAACCCCTACAACAAGCAGAAGTAGTAGCCTTTTGTTCTACTCGTCGTCCTAATCAAGTAGCAGCATCAGACAAGATGTTACAGGGAATTTTAGCAGCAGGAACTCTTTGGGTGACAATATTTGGTAAGTCTTGGGATTTGCACGTTACCGAAAGTCTCAAAACTACCCTAGATGAAAATCTCAACATGATTCGAGATTCCATTGAATACCTGCGGAGTCAGGGAAGAAAAGTTATTTACGATGCAGAACATTGGTTTGACGGTTATAAACACAATTCTGATTATGCCCTAGCCACCTTAAAAACTGCGATCGCAGCAGGAGCAGAATGGTTAGTCCTCTGTGATACCAATGGTGGAACTTTACCCCATGAAATCAGCCAGATTGTTACAGAAATTGCTCAGGCTATCCCCAACTGTCCCTCCCTAGGAATCCATACTCACAATGATTCAGGAACCGCCGTAGCAAATGCGATCGCAGCAGTGAGAGCAGGCGCAACTATGGTACAAGGAACAATCAATGGCTATGGAGAAAGATGCGGTAACGCCGATTTATGTACCCTAATTCCCAATCTGCAACTGAAGCTAAATTATGAATGTCTGCCCCCAGAAAAATTAGCTCAACTCACCCAAACTAGCCGAATTGTCAGTGAAACAGTCAATTTTGCCCCAGAAGAACGATCTCCTTTTGTGGGACGCTCCGCCTTTGCCCATAAAGCAGGAATTCATGTTTCGGCAGTAGCCAAAAATCCCCTGACTTACGAACATATTGAACCAGAAGCGATCGGAAATCAAAGGAGTATTATTATTTCCGATCAATCAGGAATGAGTAATGTACTACACTATGCCCAAAAGTTTGGCATTAAGCTAGACAAAAAGTCTCCTCAGTGTCGGCAAATTTTAGAGCAATTAAAAACCTTGGAAAATCAGGGCTATCAGTTTGAAGCAGCAGAAGCCAGTTTTGAATTATTAATGCGTTCCTATTTAGAAAAACGCCCTACCATGTTTGAACTTCAAGGATTTCAAGTTCATTGCAACATTAATCAAGAAAAAATTAGTCCCGACAGCAAGGCTCTCGCTACAATAAAAGCAACTGTGGGGAAACACCGTTTGTTAGAAGTAGCAGAAGGAAATGGACCCGTTTCCGCTTTAGATAAGGCTTTACGTAAAGCTTTAGTGAAGTTTTATCCTAAAATTGCTCAGTTTTGCCTCACCGACTACAAAGTAAGAATCCTGGATGGAAAATTTGGTACGGATGCTACGACCAGAGTCCTAGTAGAATCAAGTAATGGCAAAACTAGCTGGACAACAGTGGGAGTATCTAGCAATATTTTGGATGCTTCTTATCAGGCGGTCGTAGAAGGTATAGAATATGGTTTACTATTAGAATCTTTTGCCAAAACCAAAGTAACTCACCACTAGATCGTTATAATTCATGAAAGCTCTTCCCAAAACTACTAAACACAGGCTACAAAAAATTCCTCAAGATTCTAGTATCTGGGAAGGCGATCGCCTTTCTTTGGGTCAAATGGCATCCCGTATTGATTCGGATGTGAGTGAAGATGCAGAATGCATTATCTGGATCGATGGCTCCGAAGGCTCAGTGAGAGCAATGGATATAGTGAGTCCTGATGGTGGTCTAGAAGTTATAGTTAGAACCTTATTACGGGCAATTGAATCTCCTCACCCTCCTTGTATCCCGACTCGTCCCCAAAAAATTGTCGTTAAAGATCGTGAGATTCAATTTTTCTTGCGAGGAGTTTTACAAGGACTAGATATTACTGTGGAGTATGCACGAGAGTTACCCCTGATCGACCAGCTATTCCAAAGTTTTCAGGAAATGGGTCGCAGTCACCCCCCTGCTTTACCTTCAAAATATGACACTAAGCTGCAAGAAATTGCCTATCAAATCTGGGAGCAAGAACCCTGGGATTTGTTAGCAGATAGCGATATTTTGAAGGTGGAAATCGATGGTTTAATTAGCGATCCCATTTATATCTGTGTCATGGGTATGATGTCCGCAGAATATGGGGTACTGCTCTATCGTTCTCTAGACTCACTCAAAGAATTTCGTAAAACAGCCTTAGACAGAAAATCTGTAGAGCAACTAGAAAAAGCTTTTCTCGCTCAAGATTGTTGGTTTTTAAATTATGAAGAATTAGACACAGAAGAAATTGAATTAGAAGATTGGGACACAGAACCAGAAATTGACGTTATGCCTTTTTTCGGTAGTCTACATCCCCTAGAAGGCATGAGAGCTTTTATAGATGAAGAAGAAGCAAATATTATTCATTTAACTTTAGAAGGAATATTTCGATTTTGTGAGCAATACGAAACTGAATTGGAAGAAGATGATATTCCTAAAATTAGTCAATCTTATAAAATTTCTTCTGTTACTACCACAGAAAAAGCTGAGTCCATTCTAGTTAAAGTTTCTACTTTGCCCGATCTAACAGCAGAATTATTGGCTTTTGACGATGATTTTGACTCAGATGACTCTGAACCAGAATTAATGATTGAGGAAGACTTAGTCCCAGAAGGCTCTTTAGTTACTTTGGGGAGTATTTCTTGGGAATTGGCACAAAGTTTGAAAAAGAAGTCTGGCACTTATTACCAGACTTTAGATATTAATCATAAAATTAAAAACCTGCCTGCAATTTTAATTCAGACTTCTCGCCCTAAAGCCAAAACTCTAATTGAAGCCATCAAAAGCTTGGGAGGGGTCAAAACAGTTTGCTTTAATCCTGGGAGCGATCCTTTTAGTGGTGATACCTATGACTTGGGAATGCTGCAAACTGGAGATGGTAAGCTACACATTTTTGCGGAATATTCTCGTAGTATAATTCGCCATACCCAAGCTTTAGAGCGTTGGAATGAAAGTTGCGCCAAAGCCAAAGGCTATTGCAGTCTAGTAATTACAATGGGCGTCACTGGTGCAAGCCGAGGTAATCCTCAACCAAAAGATATGTTAGGTGTTTTTGAGGTCAAAGCAGTTTCTGGCTCCGATTTAGGTATGGGAGTTTTACAATTGATGCCTAGTTTTGATTTTGAGTAATAATCTAGAGTTCGTGGTTAATAGTTAGTAGTTAGTAGTTAGTAGCATGCTACGTCCGTACAGTGGTTAGTTGTTAGTGGTTAATTGTTAATCGTTAATTGTTCATGGCGCAACTTTCCCCCAGTCACTCAGTCACCCCATTCCCTGATAAATGTTCAATGTTAAATGAAAAAGGTTGATATCTTAATTCTTTCTAATGCGGTAGGTGAAGTAGTTACTTGGGTGCGTCCTGTGGTTAAAGCCTTGGGGCAAAAGTTAGATTTAAGTTCAGTTAGAATCTCTGTTATCTTATCTCCCTGTCCTAATAGTACAGGAACCGAAGCTGCGATCGCGCAAAGTTATCCAGAAGTAGATCGGGTACAAACAGCAGCAGATTTTTTCCCTTTTTTGTTGTGGGGCAAAACAGCAGCCAATTGGGAATGGCACAAACGGGGCATAGTAGTATTTTTAGGTGGAGATCAGTTCTATACCCTAGTTATTGGTAAGAGATTGGGCTATAAAACTATAGTTTATGCGGAATGGGATGCCAGATGGTATCGCTACTTAGATGCTTTTGCGGTGATGAACACTGATGTTATAGCAAAAGTACCAGAAGCCTATCGTCATAAATGTACTGTTGTGGGAGATCTTATTGCTGATGTAGTACTAGAAGTCAAATCTGCTCCCAAATCTAACGATTGCTCTTCTATGGTGGGATTTTTACCAGGTTCCAAACCAGCCAAACTCATGCAAGGCGTTCCTTTGTCTATGGCGATCGCAGATGCCATACACCAAATAAATCCTGCCATAAAATTTATCATTCCCGTTGCTCCTACCCTCGACTTATCGACTTTGGCAAAATACGCCGATCCCCAATTTAATCCCCTCAATCAAACCTTTGATGAAGTTAGTGGTAAATTAATCACCTTAGAAAATCAATCTTACCTAGTAACAAATCGAGGTACCAAAATTCAATTAATTACCCAGTTTCCAGCTTATGAGTTTTTAGTACAGTGTCAGTTGTGTATCACTACAGTAGGAGCAAATACAGCAGAATTAGGAGCTTTGGCTATTCCTGCGATCGTTCTTTTACCCACTCAACAACTAGATGCAATGCGCTCCTGGGACGGTATTCCAGGGATTCTCGCCAATCTCCCGTTAGTAGGAACTAATTTTGCCAAGTTGATTAACTGGTTAATACTACGACAAAACAAACTATTTGCCTGGCCTAATATTTGGGCTAAAACAGAAATTATGCCAGAAATTGTCGGGCAAATTGTACCGATGAACATAGCTGAAATGACTTTGGACTTTTTAGCCAATCCTGCTAAACTGCAACGAATGCAAAATCTGTTATTACAAAATCGTGGTAGTGATGGAGCAGCCCACAAAATCGTCGAGATAATTTTGCAACAATTAGAAAAATTATAAGTACAATTATCAAAAAGGTATATTATAGGACAATCTAGACTGAGTAAATGTCTTAGCATATTGTCATAATCACTATTACTGATGAATACAAGAAGCTTTCTCTTAAACATCTGCTTGGGAACAGGGATTCTGTTTTATAATTGTTTTTTAGTAAAAAATCAAGTATCTGCTGTATCCTTTAAACCTTCTTTTAGTGAGTTTAACCTAGAAAGTATTTTAGCAGTTGACTTAGCTCTAGAAGAAGATTTGAATCTTATACTCCTAGGAGATTCAAACCCCATAGAATCAGCAAGACAAATTGATAATTTACTAGTCAATGAAGAGAGTAATCAAGATAGTAAAATTACTCTACAAATAGCTGAAGAAGAACAACCAGAATTATTACAGTCTTTAATAGCATCTCTAAAAGAATTAGAATTTAATAAAGAAATTGGAAGTTCTGAAGTTATAAGTTCTGAAGATAACACATTCATCATTTTGTCTCAAACAGATTCGGCTAATATCTATCAAGATGTTTATGATTTTGATACTGAACTAACCAATGATTTTCAAGAAACGCCAAGAAATGCTCCACAAAATGTAGTAGATAATCGGAAAACTCCTCGCCTTTTTAAACAAAAAATTTTAACTTACACTTATAAAACTCCTGGTTCTGGTAAAAATAACCCAGCAAATATCAATCAAAATACTAGTTCCGTTGGTACTGTCAGTTCTCCATCAAGAAATTATTCCTATACAACAGTTGGGAACAGTTCTTACTATACTCAAACTCAACCGTCAATATCCAACAATATTAACCGAGGAACACTAGTCACCGCAGGCTCGACTATTTCAGGGCAGAGTAACGTTGACTTTAATAATGTTGACTTTGGAAGCCGACAAATTAGCACTATACAACCAAATAACATTCCTCGATTATCAATTGCAAAAACTAAAGAACAAAGTAAATTAGAAAAAAAATTAGCAAAACAACGTGAAAAATTGCGGAAAAAAAACGAAAAATTAAAAAAGAAGCTAGCAAAACAACGGCAAAAAATAGCTAAACAAAGAGCTAAAGAACAACAAAAAAGATTAGAGAAACAAAAGGAACGTTTCCAAAAAATTGCCGAACAACAAGCACGATTAAGAAATGGCAATCGTTAAGTTATCAAGTATTTAACTTGTCTAGTATTAAGGGTGTACACTTCCATCGGGCATAATAGTACCTTTGAGGTTGATTCCACTTAAGACGCTATTTTGCAGATTAGCTCCTCTTAAATCCGCTCCTCTAAGATATACATCTATCAGACTGGAGTTTTTAAAATTTACTTCTCGTAAGTCAGTTTTGTATAACAAAGCAAATCTTAAATTAGCTTTTGTCAAATTTACTCCAGACAAAACTGCTCTGCTCAGATTAGCAGAACTTAAATCAACACGACTAGGTTGATTAAATCCTGGTAAGTTTAGTTCAGATATAGTAGCCAAACTGCTACTGACTTCTTTTAATATGGCTCCTGTGAGACTAGCAGCTCTTAGATTAGCATTACGAAGATTAGCTCCTTTAAGAGTGGCTTGAGCTAAATCTGCTTTTCGCAGATTACTTTCACTCAAGTCAGCTTTATTAAGGTTAGTTTGGGTCATATCAGCTTTACTTAAATCAGCTTCACTCAAGTCAGCCCGACTCAGATTAGCATCACTCAAATCTACTCCACTGAGGTTAGCTTCACTTAAATCAGCCCGACTCAGATTGGCACCACTGAGATTAGCGCCACTAAGATTGGCACCATTCAGATTGGCGTCACGAAGATCAACATTGGTTAGTATGGCACCACTCAAATTAGCATGGCTCAAATCAACTCTCACTAGGCTGGCTTGATGAAAATTCACCCAACTCAGATCGGCTTTGGTTAAATCCGCAGCTTTTAAATTTGCCTCTACTAATTTCGCTCCAATTAATCTAGCATGAACCAAATCAGAACGACTAAGGTTGGATTTAGTTAAATTTGTACCACTCAGATTAGTCCAATCAAGCTCGGTACGGCTTAGATCGATTTCTTCTAAGTTCGCTTGAATAATCTCTGCTTGACTCAAATCGACTCGACTAAAATCTCTTTGTCCTGTTTGATAAAGGCATAGCAACTCTTCGCCATTCATTTAAGTTGAAATATGTATGTATTGATAATAGTGAGTCATTTTATAAACACACAACCTTTAGAGTTCCCGATCTAAGTCATAAACTAACTATTTGTATTAAGTGTTGAAACAAAAATATTACTAATTAGGGGTTTCTGCTATCAGGTTATCTAATTCTTGTTGCATTTGAGAAACAACTAATTGATAACAAGATGCTACATAATCGCGATCGCTTGCTGCTTTTTTGCCGTATTTCTCAAAGCAGATGGGTGGACAAACTCTCAGGCGAATGGGTACAGGAAGGGGGATATTTGGTAAAGGACCAATAGCTAAACCCCAAGGAAGACCAAGATAAATAGGAAAAACTTGGGGGTCAAGATTCAATAACCAAGGCATTCCCCAGCGATGCAATTGTTGAGCCTGTTCATAAAAATCGGCTAAGACAATTAGAGTATCGTGTGCCCCAGTCGAAATAATCGGGATAATCGGAACTTTTTGTCTTAAAGCAAGTTTAATAAAACCTTTTCGTCCTGCCAAATTAATTTGATTTTTCTGACTATAGGGACGGAATACATCCTGTGCACCCCCTGGATACACTAGAACACTAGCATTACTTTCTAATGCTGCGATCGCCATTTTGGGATGAGCCACAATAGCTCCTGTCTGTTCTGCTAACTGAGCTAAAGCTGAATTCATTTTCCAAACATGAGGATGCATTAAGCCATAAGTAGGACGTTGTGTCCCAAAATGACGAAACCAATCATACATTGCCATTACCATATCTGGGGCAGCCATACCCCCATTATGAGAACCCACCAAAAGCACCGAGTCGCGACGAGGTATATTTTCCCAACCATCACTCTTGACTCGAAAATAATATTGATAAAACCATCCCCAAAAAGGCATGAGATTTTTAATTGTTTGGGGATTTCTTGCCTCTAAAGACCAACCGCGATGATTAATTTTTTTGCTCCTAATATCAATTGTTAATTTTGAATGATTAATTTATGAAACCCTTTGCCAATTTAGATAGGGTAGTTTGGTTGCAGTATTTTTAATAGCTGATTCGTTTTGAACCAACTGACCACAATTATCCCATGTACCTTTAACAAACATTTGTTGTGAAGCAGGGTTAATCTCTACTGGGGAAGTGAAATCTCCATAAATAACGGTTTTGCTTTCAAGATTAATTTCTATCTTAGTTTCTGGATTATCTTGGACAAACTTTTGTACTTGGGCAACAACATCTGGTGATGCAGTTACACAAGGAACCCCAATTGCGGTACAGTTACCAAGAAAAATTTCAGCAAAGCTTTCCCCAATAATGCCTTTAATTCCCCATCTAGATAAGGATTGAGGTGCATGTTCACGAGATGAGCCACAACCAAAGTTGGCGTTTACTACCAAAATAGTAGCGTTTTGATATTGGGGCAGATCAAAAGGGTGTTTTCCTTCTGTTTGAAGTCGGTCATCAGCAAAAGCCTGTTTTCCCAAACCGTCAAAACTAACACAGCGTAAAAAACGAGCGGGAATAATGCGGTCTGTATCAATATCATTACCTATTACAGGCACTCCCTGACCAATAATTTGTTTTATTTGGCTCATAACTTAACATTTAACATTTGACAACATGGCGAGACCTTACGGTAGTCGCTGCGCGATTATAGAGGCTCTCTAACCGTCCTAAAGGATACACCTTCGGATAAGAGCCTCTCTCGCCGTCATTTAACATTTAACATTTAATCTTGAGTAAGTTTCAAGCTTTTTTATATTGACTAAGGTATATTCATACGTTTTAGCCTACGACCTTAGACTTGTCAGGAAATAAAAACAGCACACTCAATTAAGAATGTGCTGGAGCGATTATCAATCATCAAGTTTCAAGGTAGGCATTACACAGGTTATGAGTTTGATGAATAATCACTTAATTAAGCCAAAGCTGCCATTTTTACATCATTGTTAGCAAGAACATCTTGTAACTCATCTGCATCAACAGTTTCTTTTTCAACTAGCATTTCCGCTAATTTATCAAGAATATGACGATTACCAGTTAAAACTTCTTTAGCACGACGATAAGCTTGATCCACCAAGTTACGAACTTCTTCGTCAATAGCAGCAGCAGTTTCATCAGAAAAATCGCGGTCAGAAGCAATATCACGACCGAGGAAAACGTTACCGTTTTGACGACCTAGAGCTACAGGACCCAAGCGATCGCTCATACCGAAACGAGTCACCATCTGACGTGCTACTCTAGTAACCTGCTGCAAGTCGTTAGAAGCACCAGTAGTTACTTCTTCATCACCGAAAATAATTTCTTCGGCAATGCGACCACCTAAAGCAACTGCCATTTGGT
>JASJDF010000039.1 GCA_030065715.1 Xenococcaceae cyanobacterium MO_188.B19
ATTCAAAGAAAAACTAATCCTCTCACTATTGCTCGCCTAATTATGCCTCATATTAAACTAAAATTTCTAGAATTTACAGAAATCCCCGATATTCCCCTACCCCTTGCCGTACCTCATCATAATTATGGTATTCAAGAGTTATCTTCTCTATCTTCATCCCCTCCAGAAAAATTAAACGTTTCCTCCCCTCAATCTGAATCTACAACTTCTCCAGGAAAATTAGTTGCTTATGTTAATCGCAATCCTTTAATGTCTAAAATAATGGCACAGATTATTAAAGGCTCTGGATATCAACTGATAAGCGATACAGATCCTTTAAATGCGATCGCTGTTTTTCTAGACCGTGAACCAGATATTATCTTTATTGATATTGAACTATCAGGAATAAATGGCTATGAATTGTGTTCCCAATTGAGACAAATTGATTGTTTTAGGGAAACTCCCATTATTCTTTTTGGGAAAAACATTAATCCTTTGGATCGGGTAAAAGCTAAGATTTCGGGATGTTCAGAACTATTTTCTAAATCAGCTGAAACCAAATCCATAATTGATATTCTAAATCAATATTTGCCAGCATCGCTATAGCCAGAAATCAAAAAAGTATCTCTCTATTATGTTAGTTACTTTACACTTTTATTCCTACTTTAATACCTACTTTTCAATTAATCTACATTAACTGTTCAAACAAACGAGGAGACCAGAAAAACAGAAAAATACTGCTGATTTTAACTGTATTATCATCTACTTGAGCATCCAGTGGCTACTTCCGTTGGAGCGCAACAAGCAAATTAAATAGTTGCTAGCTTAGGAGATAATTTCTCTCGATTCAGTAGAATTTTTCCCAGATTTTTGGGAACTCTAAATATGAGGATAATATTTATCCTTAATTGTTTTTATATTTATAGGAATCCAGTAATGACGACTGCCAAGAATGGAACTAGTCATACTCGTACCCGAATTCAACAATTTACCTCAGCTAAACAAACAGAATTTTTTGAGTCAATCAAAAGTGCCAAGTTTAGTGGTCAATTAGTTGTTTCTGATGAAAAGTCATCTGCCAATCCTGCTGTGTCTAGGGGGATGGATAAATCTCAAGAAATTTCTTGGACAATTTATCTATATTTGGGTCGAATTATTTATGCTACTGGTGGGCTGCATCCAGTAAGACGTTGGAGAAGACATCTAGCAGCTTATTGTCCTGAACGACTAGCTCATTTTGATGAAATTCAAGCAGAATTAACTTCTGTTAAAGAAGAGGAATGCCGTGTTTCTTGGGAATATAAGTTACTCTCAGTTTGGATCGATCAAAAGAAAATTACACCAGAACAGGCTGCAAGAATTATCAAAGCTACTGTAGTTGAGATATTGTTTGATATTACTCAAGCAATGGAAGTTGTCTGTGAAACTGTTCAAGATAATTTGTTATCTACCAGGTTAGTTTTGATCGAGCCAGATCAGGTGATTTCTCAAGCTAATAAACTGTGGCAAGCTTGGCAGGCAGCTAAAATAGCCGATAGATCCCCAGATATGGCTCCTATAATTCGGCAACCAGAAGCTTTGAAAAAGAGAACTTCCCCGCAAATTTATCAAAATCTTACTCAACTTCTTGATGGAAAACAAAGTTTGCGAGACTTGAGTGTACGAATGAAGCGAGATATTGTAACTGTAACTCGCTCTTTGCTACCTTACGTCCAATTAGGTTTAGTGCAATTAGTGGCTCTTGATGATATGTCCCCTCCTATCTCTAATCCTATCGCCAAGAGATTGACGAAAAATATTGTCCCCCATCGCACTTTGATTGCCTGTATCGACGATAGTCCAGCTATTTGTCAAACAATGGAACAGGTTGTTACTTCTGCTGGCTATCAATTCGTATCGGAAATGGACGGGTTAAGAGCGATCGCAGTTTTATTAAGTCGCAAACCCGATTTAATCTTTTTAGATCTAGTAATGCCTAATACTAATGGCTACGAAATCTGCACTCAATTACGTAAGCTTTCTTTCTTTAAGAATACACCAATTGTGATTGTCACAGGTAATGATGGAATTATTGATCGCGTTAGAGCCAGAATGGTGGGTTCTACAGATTTTATTAGCAAACCCGTTAACCAGGAAATTCTCATAGATGTCATGAATAAATATCTCCACCAAAATGTACAAAAGAACGCTTGAATAAATAAACATAAATATATCTCATTTAACTTTTATTCAGTATCAAATTAATTGAGGAAATTTCATGAAACACGCTTTAATAATTGATGATTCTGCTACAGAAAGAGCCATACTAACAGGCTGTTTAAAAGAAATTGGCATTGATGTTTCCATCGCAATTAGTGGAGAAGAAGCTCTCGAAAAAATCAAAGATATTAATCCTGATTTAATTCTTCTAGATGTGGTTTTACCAGGAAGAAGTGGATTTGAAATTTGTCGTGAACTCAAAGGTACAGAAGATACAAACAAAATTCCCATCATTCTTTGTTCTACTAAAGGAACAGAAATGGACAAATTTTGGGGTAAAAAACAGGGGGCAGATGCTTATATTCCCAAGCCAGTTGATCAAGAAGAATTAATCCGTACTGTCAAGCAACTCATTCAATAAATTCAACAGTTTAACTTCAAATTATTGTGTCTAGCTCTACTACGAATTCAAACTTAATCACCCTGCCCACTGACTTGTCTTCTAAAGAGGAAGAAAAACAACAATTTCTAAAATTTCATTTAGAACCAGACACTAAAGTAATGTTACCTTTACAGTCGGTAACAGAAGTTTTGAAAGTACCATTAGGACAAATTGTTCCCATTCCTCAAATGCCCCCTTGGACTATGGGAATTTATAACTGGCGAGGTGAAATTCTTTGGACAATAGACTTAGGGCATCTAATTGGGTTACATACTTGGTATCAACAACAAAAATACAATACTAACTATAGTGTTGTTGTGATCTCTTCTGAGAGTAAAGGCAGAAAAAAAGGAAATTCTGGGGTAAATTTAGGTCTCATTATTACTCAGGTTGAAGATATAGAATGGTGGAACCCTGATTTAATCCAATCTCCTCCTGCTTCTGCTGTCACTCTCGAATTGGCTCCTTTTTTACAGGGCTATTTAATGAGTCCAGAAGGGCAAATGATTCTGGTGCTAAATAGTAATGCTATTCTTGCTGCTATGCCCAAGAAACTGGAATAAATTTAGATTTATAAAATATTGTTTATTTTTATTATTCAATTTTGAATATTAACAGTTATTTGTGAACTATATACCTTGAAAAATTACTAGGTACAATATCTAAAAATGTCTAAGACACAAGCTTCTTCTCTACTCACCAAAATTTATAATCTTCCCATTAGTCGCAAGACTAGCTTAATTTCTTATTTTACCTTGGCTTCCTTAGCTGTAATTGTCGCTTGGAGTGGATTTATTCTGCGTCAAAGTCTAAAAGCTAAACAATTTAAGCAAGTGGAATCTCAGCTTGCGGTTGCAGATATTAAATACAATATCAAAATTGATCAAATGGGATTTGGTTTTAGGGGACAATCAGATAATACTGCGATTATTAATATTACTAAAAAAAGCAATGTTAATCAAGTAATTAGTTCTGATTTATACCAACAAGTTAAAACTATTTTAACTAATGAAATCAATGCCAGAAATATTGAATATGCAACTCTTGTTGGTACTAATAAAAAGATTATTGTTAATGCTAACCAAGATAGAGTAGGTCAATCTTTTGATCCTAATGGTTTGGTTACTAAAGCTTTAGCAGAAGGTAAACAAATTAAAAGTAGTGAAGTGGTTTCTTGGTCAGAGTTGGTCAAAGAAAATTCGCCTTTACCAGAAGGATTAGAGAATCAAGATGCACTAATTCGTTATACAGTTACACCAGTTAAAGATATCAATAACCAAAAAATTATTGGGGCTTTAATTTCAGGAGATATTGTTAATCAAAAATTACCTATTGTTGCAGAAACCGTAGCAGCTTTTCCTGACAGTAAGGGATATGGGGCAATTTATTTGCGTCAACCAACAGGGGAATTTGCCTTGGCTACCTCTTTATTGAACACAACAGAAACAAGCTCTTTTGTTCCTTTGCCTAATACCTCTTTATTAGAAAAGTCTACTGCTAATCAGCAGAAAACAGTTACTCAAAAAACCAAAATTAATGGTGAAAGTTATATTATGGCAGCTAAAACTATCACCAATAATAGTGGAGAACCCATCGCCATAATTGTCTATGGTAATTCCGTAGATACATCTTTATTCTGGACAAATCTGCTAACTCAAATCATTGTGGCAGGAATTGTCTTAGCGGTTACGGTTTTATTAACTAATTTCCTGGGAAAAGCGATCGCAGAACCGATTCAGGAGTTACAACAAGTTACCCAAAATTTCTCAGAAGGGGATATTAAAGCTAGGGCTGTGGTACGTACCAATGATGAAATTGGCTTACTAGCTAGCACCTTTAATATCTTGGCTGATTCCATTGAAATGAATGAAGCAAAATTACGAGAAGATGCTAAACGTTCTCGAATTCTGAAAGAAATGGCTTTTAGGATTGGAGAGGAGATCAATCCTGATGTAGTATTTAATATCGTAGTTGAAGATGCCCGTAATGCCTTAAACTGCGATCGCGTAATTGTCTATACTTTTAACGAGCAATGGCAAGGTAAAGTAGTGGCAGAATCGGTAGAATCTGGCTTTCCTGAAGCGATAAATGCTGAAATTTATGACCCTTGTTTTGCCGAAGAATATACTGAAAAGTATCAAGAAGGAAGATACCAAGTAATATCCGATATTTATCAAGCAGGATTAACCGAATGTCATCTGCAACAACTAGAGCCATTTAAAGTCAAAGCCAGTATGGTAACCCCCATCTTGATGGGAGACAAATTAATTGGCTTACTCATTGCCCATGAGTGTAGTAATCCGAGAGTTTGGGAAGAAACAGAAATCGACTTATTACTACAAATTGCTAACCAGTCAGGAAATGCTTTAGAAAAAGCCAGTCTTATGGAACAGCAGCAAATGGCTCAAGAAAATGAAAGACAAGCTAAAGAGCAACTTCAAAGCCGAGCTTTAGAGTTATTAATGGAAGTCGATCCTGTCAGCCAAGGAGATTTAACCATTCGTGCCAAAGTTAAGGAAGATGAAATAGGCACCATTGCTGATTCCTATAACTCCACTATTGAAAGTCTGCGAAAATTGGTAACTCAAGTAAAAACCGCAGCTAATCTGGTATCCACTACTACTAGCGAAAAAGAAGTTTCTATTCAAGGGTTAGCGGAAGGTGCATCAGAACAAACTCAAGAAATTATGACGGCGATTGATCGGATTACCGCCATGGCGGATTCGATTAAAGCTGTAGCAGCTAATGCTGAAGCAGCAGAACAAGCAGTACAGCAAGCTTCTGATACGGTTAAGGCTGGAGATGAAGTAATGAACCGCACTGTAGATGGATTTAAAGCGATTCGAGAAACAGTAGCTGAAACTGCTAAGAAAGTAAAACGTCTAGGAGAATCTTCTCAGAAAATTTCTAAAGTAGTTAACCTGATTAGTAACTTTGCCGATCAAACTAATCTTTTAGCACTAAACGCTTCTATTGAAGCAGCCCACGCAGGAGAAGAAGGGCGAGGTTTTGCGGTAGTTGCCGATGAAGTTCGTTCTCTCGCGCGACAATCAGCCAATGCAACGGCAGAAATCGAGTCTCTGGTAGCAGAAATTCAGTCAGAGACAAATGAAGTAGTAGCAGCTATGGAATCTGGTACAGAACAAGTAGTGGTAGGTACGAAGCTAGTAGATGAAACTCGTTCTTCTTTGAATCGTATCTCAAATGTAAGTAATCAGATTAATGAACTGGTAAATGCGATCGCACAAGCCACGGTAGAACAGTCTCAAGACTCGGAAGTAGTAACTCAAACCATGACTCAAGTAGCAGCCATCTCTGAAAAAACTGCTACTGAAGCTGGGCAAGTATCCGATTCTTTTAAAGAACTATTAACCGTAGCGCAACAATTAGAAGCCAGCGTCGCTAAGTTTAAAGTGAGCTAATTCTAATCAGTAACTGACAACATTCCTAACTATCTAATTCATTTTGCATAACTACTTACTTGATTTCTTTCATGACTCAAAATCTATCCCGATCACAACAAGAGACTGATGAGATAAATCCCCATATTTCTGGGGGAGTAAGTCTTCGAAATCGTCTTTTGTACTTAATTTTGCCCACAGTGTTAGGCACTTTAACTTTATCTGGATTACTTGGATACCGATTTTTAATTAGGGATAAAGCCCAAGCTGAAATTAAACAACAATTAATTGATCAAGTAGAGCTTGCTGGAGAAACTATCCAACAAAGGCTAGTGGATGCAACCAAGATTACTGAGTTGATTGCTGCCAATTCTAATACTTTAGATTCAGTTATCCAGACTCAACAAATAGTACAAGAATTAAACCTAAATCAGTTATCTATCGCTCAATTAGAGCAAAAATTTGCTACGACTAAATTACTCAAACCAAATCAAAAGTTAAATAGTAATCTTCAAAGAACTGCTGAAATTTCAGGGTTAGAAGAAATTTTTTATACTGATCGCAATGGGTTTAATATTGCTTACAGTAATCCCACGTCAGATTTTGTCCAGAAGGATGAAACTTGGTGGCAAAAAGGCAAAAATGAAACTCAATGGTTAAGTCCTCCCCAATTTGATGAATCTGCCAATACAGTTGGCTTTGAATTAGTACAAGCTATTCAAGACCCTAAAACAGGAGAGTTTTTAGGAGTTATTAAAGCTCTTTTACCTGAAACTTATTTTAATGTAGTAGCTAATAATTTAGCTCATTTAGGTCTAGAAAAATCTCAAACAGTTCAAATTATTGCTCCCTTAGAAAAAATCCCCATTCAAACTATTAATGCTGAAGGATTAATAGATAATTCAGAAATTATTGGCGAAGCTGGGATTGTAGATATAGCAGCACTGATTGTTAAAAATCAGACTACTACCGAGGAATTGACTACAACTTTAAAACAGAAGTATGGTTTAAAAGATATCAATACTAAGATTTATGATAGTGCCAATAAGATTACAGTATCTAGTTTTACCTATGGTGATAAATACTATAGTTTAATACCAATTTTTAACCAAGATTTAATAGTAGTTGGTTCTATTGATAAATCAGAATTATATACTGCTGGTAGTGAAATAATTCCGATTCTATTACCAATAGTATTAGTAGTAATAATATCCCTAACAATTGCAATTATTTTTGTTGCTAATAACTTATCTAAACCCTTAATGTATTTATCCATAGCTGCTGAAGAAGCTGCAATGGGAAACTTAGATGTAATTGCTAAATCTAAGGGAACATTGGAAACTCAAATCCTAACTAATAGTTTTAATAATTTAATTTATCAAGTTAAACTACTATTAGCACGACAAGGGCAAGAAGCAGAACAAGCCAGACAAATTCAAGATTTAATTATTAAAATTAATGCCTTAGAAAATTCGGAATTAATTATTGAGCAGGTGTTGCAAGAAATTCAGTCTATATTATCCGTAGATAGAGCAATTTTCTATCAATTTTCTGATACAGAACCAGGCAAAGTTATAGGAGAATCTCTGGCTAATGGCTATGGTTCAGCCCTAGACTCAGAAATCTATACTCAAGATTGGATTCAAGAATATCTAGAACAAGATTTAGCTAATCAAGTTCAAGCAATTAACAATATTCAAGAAGCTAATTTCAATAATGAACAATTAGAAAAACTAGAAGCTTTTGAGGTGCAATCTAGTTTAACAGCACCAATTTTTCTTCAGGGAAAAATGATTGGTATATTAAGTATTCATCAATGTTCTGATACTCGTTCTTGGGACCCCCAAGAAATTACTTTTCTAGAACAAATAACCAATCAACTAAGTTTTTCTCTAGACCGATTAGATTTTCTAGAACAACAAAAGAACGCGGAAATCAAAGCCAAACAAAATCAAGAAAGAATCCAGTGGCGAGCCTTAGAGCTACTTCAAGAAGTTGACCCCCTTTCCCAAGGAGATTTAACGATTCGAGCTAGGGTAACAGAAGATGAAATCGGTACTATTGCTGACTCTTACAACGCGACTATTACTAGTTTGCACAAATTAGTTAACCAAGTAAAAATCGTGGCTAAAGAAGTAGAAACTACTGCGGACAATAGTAAACATATTGTCGTTAAGCTTGCTCAAGAATCGGTAGAACAAGCAACATCAATTTCGGAAACAGTTAATTACATTAAAGAAATAGATGAGTCGATTCGCAGTGTTTCTAAGCGAGCATCCCAAGCCAAAGAAATCGTCCAACAAGCAGCAGCAACCATTAATGTTGGTGACGATGCTATGAACCAAACAGTACTTAAAATTAACAGTCTGCAAAAAACTGTTACTGCAACAGAACAAAAAGTCAAACACTTAGGAGAATCATCCCAAGAAATTTCCCAAGTCTTGGGTTCTATTAGTAGTTTTGCAGCTCAAACTCACTTGCTAGCACTTAAAGCTTCAATTGAAGCAGCCCGAGCTGGGGAAAAAGGCAAAGGTTTTGCAGTGATTGCTGAGGAGGTGCGCTCCTTGGCTACTCAATCTGCTACAGCTACGGCGGATATTGAAAATTTCTTGCTCAAGATGCAGTTAGAAACGACAGAAGTAGTAGAAGCGATGTCTAGTGGTACTAAGCAAGTGCTAGAAGGTACGAAACTAGTGGAGCATACTCGTCAAAGTCTGGATAGTGTGACTGCTGCTAGTAATGAAATTAGGAAACTAGTAACTGAGATTGCAGAATCGGCAATGTTACAATCCCAAACTTCTAATCTGGTTAGCAATAACATCATCAATGTGGCTTTGACTGCGGAGGAAAATTCTCAATCGGCGACTCAAGTATCTCACGAAATTACTCAACTCCTGACAGTAGCAGAAAAACTCCGAACTGAAATCGATCAATTTAAAACTTAGTATCCTAGTTCAACCAATATCATGTCTCTGAATCCGAACATTCGCGATCAAGCGTATCAATTCTTTATCGAAGAAGCTCAAGAGCTACTCCAAGTGCTGGAAGATGGCTTATTAAGTCTTCAAGAAGATCATAGTACTCCTAAAGTTCATGAATTAATGCGCGCTGCTCATTCGATCAAAGGGGGAGCTGCTAGTGTGGAATTGGATGCAATTAAAACTTTGGCACATCGTTTAGAAGACTTCTTTAAAGCTCTTTATAGCGAAAAAGTAATTTTTGATGACCAACTAGAGGGTTTATTATTACAGGCTTATGATTGCTTGCGTAATCCTCTGACCGAACAGATGGAAATGGGGTCATTTGATGAAGGTAATGCGATCGCAACAGCCGATCCCATATTTAGTCAGTTAGAGGGAATTTTGGGGGAAGCTCTAGAAGAATCAGATAGCTATATTCCTGGGGCTAATGATTTAGGGATAGATATTGTTGCCTCAATTTTTGAGGTAGATGTGGCTCAATCTTTGGATACTCTGAGTGAAGTAATTGAGAATTATCAAAATTTTGATGTATCCCAGGAGCTACAAAATCAGATTGAGGTGTTAGGAGGATTTGCGGAATTATTTGCCTTACCTGGCTTTACTCAGATCATCGAATTAACCAAACTAGCTCTGCAAAATAATCCAGATCAGGCTTTAGATATTGCTCAAGCCTTACTCCATGATTGTCGGATTACCAGGGATTTGGTCTTGGATGGCGATCGCTCTCAAGGAGGAGAACCTTCCTCTGCTTTATTAGCTCTAGCAGAATCTAATTCTAGTTCTGGTGTAGGTGAGACAACTACAGATCAATGGTTAGACCCCCTTAATGGCGATATATTTGCTCTAGATGATGTATTTGGCGGAACTCTCGGAAGTCCAGAATCAGAAGTTCTCCCTCTCCCAAACGATGAAGAAAATATTTTTGCCGATATTGGTGAGCCTCTAAGTGTTGAGTCAGAAAGTGATGATTCATCATCAGAAGCAGTAGAACAGGATTTTGGACTCGATCTTTTTGCCTCAGTTCCCCCTGCTATAGATATCCCAGACAGCCCTGCAACTGAAGATACAGAGGAAAATCAACAGCAGCAAGTAGCCTCAGAATCAGACATTGTTGCTGATATTAACCTCGATCCAGACTCTCTGAATGATGTTTTTGGTGGTTTAATCGAAAATTCGGCTCTGGATTTTCCCGATTTTCCACCAGTTGTGGCAGAAAAAACACAACCAGCAGAAGATATCACCCCTCAAGAAGCAAATCAGTTTCCAGCACCAGAAAATTTAGAATCCGCAGTGGAATCGATTGGAGAAATCTTCGAGCAGTTACCTGTACTAGAAGCTAAAGCTCCTCAGAAATCAGTACAAATTACACCAGTCGAAACTCCTAAATCCAAGACTAAAGAATCTCAAAAAGCTAGTGGTTCTAACTTAAGCGTCAGAGTCGATCTAGACCGCTTAGAGCGCATGAATAATCTGGTAGGAGAGTTGGTAATTAATCGTAATAGCCTTTCCCTACAGAATGAGCAACTGCAAAGTAATATCGGCGAATTAACGCACAAGTTTACCCGCTTTCGCAAAATTACGGCAAAATTACGGGAATTTTCCGATCAAATGTTAGTAGAGTCGGAACGCTCTGAACCCAATCAAAGTTCAAGGGAATTAGAAAAAGTTGAAGAAAATTCTAACTTATCAGAACCAAATACCTTCGACTCTTTAGAAATGGATTCTTATAGCAATCTTCATTTAATACTTCAAGAAATACTGGATGAAGTATTGCAATTAGAAGAAAGCATGGATGATATTTTTCTCTTTGCCCAACAATCGGATAAAACTATTAACTCTCAGCGTCAGATGTTGGGACAAATGCGGGATGAGTTGATGTGGGCGAGAATGTTACCCCTAGAGCAAATTTTAAAACGTTTCCCTCGTACTCTTAGGGACTTGTCTAGTAAATACAAAAAACCAGTAAATTTAGAAATGTTTGGCACTGGAGTATTAGTAGATAAAGCAGTTTTAGAAAAACTCTATGACCCCTTACTTCATTTGTTCCGTAATGGTTTTGATCATGGTATTGAACCTCCAGAAATTCGTCGTCAACAAGGTAAACCCGAAAAAGGCAAGATTGAAATTCACGCTTACTATCAAGGAAATCAGACAGTTATCGATATTAAAGATGATGGTCAAGGTTTAAATTTAGATAAAATAGCCGAAAAAGCTCTCAAAAAAGGCTTAATTTCCCCAGAACAAATTCCCCATACTTCCGAAGAAGACTTATTCGGATTAATCTTTGAACCAGGATTTTCCACCGCAGAGCAAGTCAGTGAAATTTCAGGGCGCGGTGTAGGGATGAGTGTTGTGCGATCGCAAATAGAATCCCTCAAAGGTACAATTACTGTTAGTTCTGTTCCAGGAGAAGGAAGTACCTTTTCTTTACGGCTACCTCTAACTCTCACTATCGCCAAATTACTGGTATTTTCTCTCGGTATTACTGCCTTTGCTATTCCTTCTGACAGTATCGAAGAAATTATTATTCCTCTTGCCGAACAAATTAAAGTATCAGGTGGTCAAAGACTTTTCTACTGGAATAATACCCTAATCCCAATTTGCGACCTCAAAGGAATGTTGCCCTACAATTGTACTATTCCTCCTATCAATCACAGTAGCAAGCTTTTTGATTCAGTAACCGCTCCACAAGACTGGGAATTACCTCTATTATTAATCCGTCGCGGACAAAAACTCTTTGCTCTAGAAATTGAAAAACTCGTTACTGAACAGGAATTAGTTATTAAGCCTTTTGGCAAAGCCATGTCTGCACCCAATTACACTTATGGTTGCACGATTTTAGGAGATGGAACTTTAATTCCTGTACTCAATGGAGCCACCCTTCTAGATGACTTTTTAGGAATTACACAATCTTCTGGTAGCATCAGTTCTGCTTTACAGACTAGACCAGAAACTGGTTTGGAGGCTAGGGATCTAGACCAAGACTCACAACTAATAGGTAGTATCGATTCGATTGCTCAAGCTATTAAGACTAGGAGCAAAATTATGATCATAGATGATTCCACTGCCCTACGTCGTACTATGGCTCTAAGTTTACAAAACCAAGGTTATCAAGTAGTACAAGCCAAAGATGGACAAGATGCAATGAAGCAACTACGCCAACAACTAGAAGTCGATCTAATTGTTTGCGATGTAGAAATGCCTAATATGAATGGGTTTGAATTCTTAGATGTACGTCGTCGTGATACTAGTCTTGCCCAAATACCTGTAATTATGCTCACCTCTCGTAGTGGTCAAAAACATCGTAATCTGGCAAAACAATTGGGAGCCAATGCTTACTTTACTAAACCTTATATTGAGCAAGAATTTCTCAAAGAATTAAGTAAAATACTAACCCCTAAACCTACCCAAAACAACAAACCATCTTCTACTATTCCTTTAACATCTGCTCCTAAAACAATTTTAGTAATAGACGATTCTTCTACAATGCGTCGTACCCTGACTTTCAATTTAGAACATAAAGGCTATCAAGTATTACAAGCTAAAGATGGACAAGAAGGCTTAGATAAAATGAAACAAAATTCTCAAATTGATTTGGTAATTTGTGATATTGAAATGCCTAATGTTAACGGTTTTGAATTCCTCAGCTTACGTCGTAAAAATAATAAATTCAAACAAATTCCCGTTGCTATGCTAACTTCCCGTAGTGGTGATAAACACCGAAATTTAGCCAAACAACTAGGAGCTAATTCTTATTTTACTAAACCTTATGTTGAAGAGCAATTTATAGCTCAAATTGAAAAATTAATTGCCAGTAAACTGGCTGTTAAATAACTAAATTTATAATTAATCATCCAAAAAATTATCATATTATGACTGCTTCTATTGTTAATACTGTTGATTCTTTAGAGTCAATTGCTACTAAATCATCTAACTCTTTATTAAAGACAATTGTTTTTCCTATTGGCAAGCTAACTTTAGCATTACCAGTAGAACAAGTAAAAAAAGTTATCAGGAAAAATACTGTCTATAGTAGTGGTTTGACTCATGTTCATCTGACTCATATTGGCGAACAAGAACTAACAGTAGTTGACTTGCATCAAAAACTTTTTAAAGTTAGTCAAACTGAATCAGAAAATGACAAAAAGTATTTAATTATTACCAAAAGTTTAATTGACGAACCTTTTGGTATCGTAGTCACTGAAACACCTATATTAATAGATATACCTATTGATCAAATTCGTACTATCCCTAATAATTATCGTAATGCAGATACTTTGGGCATTGCTAGTCATGTAGCAGTTATTCCCCAAGGGGAGCAATCACCACAAACTATTTTTATTCTTGATTTAGAAAGATTAATTTAAGACTTATTACAGACTAAAATCAATATTTAACCAATAAACTGCCCGAATATTGGTATGATCTTCTAGATTATGACTTAAATAATTAATATTTAGTACTGATCTTTATTGGATAACACTAGTGTGCAACTAGAAAACCTATGAAAAATGATTCAATAATAGCAAGAAGAAAGTTACTCAAGCTTGGTGTAGTTGCTTTAGGAACAGGAGTAGCCAGTAAAGTAATAGACTCTTCAACTAAAAAAGCTGGGGCAAAAGAAACGATTATTGCCTTACAAGAACTAGATGAAAATTCTACCCCTGAAGAAATTTTAGAAGAATTAATCAAAGGTAATAAGCGATTTGTTAAAAATAGACCAGAAGCACCGAATCAAGATTACGTGCGTTTAAAAGAGGTTTCTGGCGGTCAAAAACCTTTGGTTTCTATTTTAAGTTGTGCTGATTCTAGAGTCCCAGTAGAAATTGTTTTTGATCGCGGGATCGGAGACTTGTTTGTAGTTCGAGATGCAGGAAATATTGCCACTCCTGAAGAAATTGGTAGTCTGGAGTATGGTACGGCAATTTTAGGCTCTAAAGTATTGATGGTATTGGGTCATGAAAGTTGTGGTGCAGTTAAAGCTGCTTTGGACAATAAACCTCTGCCAGGACAAATTGGTAGTATTGTAGCAGCAATTCAACCCGCGATCGATAGGGCTAATCAAGATGACTCGGAGGAGTTTTATATTAAAACTATCAAGGCAAATGTCTTGCTACAAATTGAAAGGCTTAATGCCTCACCCTTGCTTTACAATTTAGTTCGGGAAGGTAAGTTAAAGATTGTGGGAGGTTATTACAATCTCAGAACTGGAAAAGTTGATATATTAACCTAATAAATAGGGCTTGCTGAATAATTATGGAAGCGTGATCAGACAAAGATTTTAGGTGATAAATTCCATAATAAATGGAGGAATTAGGACGCAAAACTTCTATACCCTCAGGGATGTACCCCCTAGATTTACTCTCTAGACTTTTTCAGCAAGCCCTAAGTAAATGAGTATAAATAAATATAAAACAGAAATAGTGGGCAGATTATCTGGGAATTCAAGCTCAGAAAAACTAGTTAGAGCCACTTTGTTGAGAACCAGGAAACAACACAAACAACGCGAAAACCGATAAAGTAGCTTCGGTAATAGCTACTGAAGTCAAAACGATAGGCTGAACGGCAATCACAGGGAGCATTGAGCCACGACCCCCCACGCACTACTTTTAAACTACTTCCATCATATATCCAAGCTCGACCATCAGTAGGTGCCTCTTGATAACTATCATGCCAGTCATCATTAGACCATTCCAGAACATTTCCCTGCATATCATACAAACCAAAAGCATTGGCAGGAAAACTGCCTACAGCAGTGGTTTTTCCCCGATACTCTCCTTTTGGTTCATTGGCATAGGTATTACTGGCACGATAATCAGCTAATTTTCCCGTTATCGTCTCGCCACAATAAAAGGGTGTGGTTGTTCCTGCACGAGCTGCATATTCCCATTCCGCTTCACTGGGTAAACGATATTCTTTTTTTGTATATTTCGATAAACGGGCGCAAAATTCTACGGCATCGTCCCAAGCCACTTTTTCTACAGGTCTTTTATCGTTTTTAAAATAAGAAGGTTCGACTTCGATGTCACGATTCACTTTAGGTAAAAACGCAATCTCTCTCCATTGTTCCTGAGTTACTGGATATTTACTGATAAAGAAGGATTGGACTGTTACTTCATGTCGTGGTTTTTCACTTCTAAAGTATTTCCAATTAAATTTTTTAACCAGTCTTTCTATTTCATCTTCTTCTGTTCCCATCAGAAAACTACCACCAGGAACATAAACCATGTCTAAAGTAATATCATTGCCCAAAAATTCAGTAAAATATTGAGCTTTTTTGGTTTCTTTTTTAAGAACTTTCCCCCGTTCATTGAGTGAAATCGCATCAAATTCCCAAGTTTCTAAAATCATCAACCCAGATGCTGGCTCTTTGAAAATTCTCTGGTTTAATACTGCTGCCATCCATCCTAATCCCAGCCAGCTAAGCCATTTCAAAAACTGTTTTCTGGTAATTGACTTTAAGGACAGAATATTCATCAATTCCCATAATTTCTACTTCTTATTTTTATTATGGTATTTTCTACCCGACTATGTATTACAAAACATTAAAAGATTAAGTAAACGGAGTTGGAAGACAATGCTTACATTATCATCGAGACTATCCCCTGTCCGATGCAACAAATCAGCAGCATCATTATCCCCTAAGACATTAGCCCTTAAAAATAGGCTAGTCCAAAGCGAGATCGTTTCGTTGGCAACATCTGGTTCTAAAGTCGGACGAACGGGATCTCTCGAATTATCTTCATTGGTAATCCCGTAATGATTAGCACCCTCGATGGTAATCAAAGCATTCGGGGGGTCTTGAATAAGTTGGTAGCTGGCTAGGATTTCCTCTGGCGTTGATACTCCATCTCTACTCCCTGAGATTAAAGCTAAGGGAATATCTTGGTTATCTATCGGCAAAAATTCCCCCTCAAAATTTCGCAAAAAAGCACCATAAAAAACTCCTGCAACTACTTCTTCTGGAAGAGCGAATTCTATTTCGTTGCACAAAAAAGGAAGACAATAATCTCCGATAGCACTTAAACTAACAGCCCCTCCTTGAGAATGCCCTAATAAAGATAGGCTTTCCGTATTGAGAATTCTGTTGAGTCGAGATGTAGGGTTAACATTTTCTCGCTCTAAATAGTTTAGAGTATCCTCAATTTGCGATACTTCAGAGAAGAACCCAGTTAACCCAAATTCAGGAAAAGACTGGATGTGATTAGGTACAACAACAACAAAACCATAACTAGCTACTGTTTGAGCATAGTTAGTATATTCAGCTTTATCTAATAGTGCGCCTTGCAAAAGTAAGGCTATGGGGAATTCTGCTGCTGAATCAATCACAGGATAGTAAATGTCCGCCCGATCCCCATTCGTATCAATTGTCGTTTCGTACTGCTCAATTTCTTCATACAGGGGCGGAAAACTTAAATTAGCCCCAGTTGCAGGAAGAGTAATAAGCAAAGAAAAAGTTATAGCTTTGATCGCCCTGATAACTAATTTTGAAGGCGAAGACAGTAATTTCAAAATACTCCTCCTTTGGTTAGGAAAAATTCTTTTGTAATTTATCCTACAGGAATTCTTTCTTCAATAACTGGCTGTAATCCAGCCCCTCCTTCTTCAGTCAAAAGTGGAGGGGCTTCCACCACGATAATTTAAGGTTCGCCAATAGTTTAGCGATCGCCTAATAAATAGGGAGAATAATATCAACGAAACTTAATACAATTCACTATAGGTACTATTAGAACAATAGCAACGCGATCGCAAATTGAGAGAAAACTGTGTCAGTGCAAAACATCTAGGAAAAATAGGCTGAAAGACATTTTCTCAAAGATAAAATAGTCAATTTTTAATTTTTTTCCTGTTATTAAATATTTAAGTTTGCTCATAAGTTTCTCACAA
>JASJDF010000040.1 GCA_030065715.1 Xenococcaceae cyanobacterium MO_188.B19
TCCAAGAGAATTGAAGTGGAAGCGAAATTAACTATGATGTGAATTTTTTTGACTATCGAATCTGCTTCCAAAGGAGGTTTGTCATGTCTAAGAAAGATTTAATTGAAATGGAAGGACTGGTAACAGAATCTCTGCCAAATACCATGTTTAGGGTTAAGTTAGACAATGATTTTGAGATTTTAGCTTATCTGGCTGGTCAACTTCGGCGACACTACATCAAAATTTTGCCAGGAGATCGGGTAAAAGTCGGACTATCCCCCTACGATTTAAGCAGGGGTCGAATTACCTATCGTTTTTCCAAGTCCCACTCACACCCGAAAAGTCTCTGTTAGAAAATTATGAGAGTGCTAAATATACTTTCCAGTAACTCCAGCATCTAGTAGTTATCCCAATCAAAATACTAACCATTCACAACTAAAGTTACTTGATTATCAATTAAATTTGGCTTCCCTGCTGAATCAATTGCACTAAATTGTTGAAAATATTTTCTTACTAAAGGGGGGAAGTCGGGAAAGTCAAAATAGCAATCACCATAAGCAATATCTGACCAGAAATAACGCAAATGAGGAGTATACTTTGCTGCTTCTTGGGGTGATAAATTAAGAGGTGGAGCTGTTAGTAAACTCATCATAAATCGCGGTGAGCGATCGCCTAAATACTCTCGTGATTGCTCTGCTAAATTGTCCCATCCAGGAATAGACTGAATTTGGTGAGATTGGATATTAATTTCAGTTTTATTATTCTCTTTACTTGCAACTTCTATAATACGATAGGGATGGGGATAACTTACCATCGAACCCGTACAAATTTCATAAATCCCCTCGAATTCAGCAATATCTTGTACATGGAGATGTCCTGTAAAAATAAATTTAACTCCATACTTTTGCAAGAAGTCTAATACAGCAATCCGATTATCTAGCATATAACGTTTGCCTAAAGGATGATTTGATTGTTGTGGTAAATGCTCAATAACATTATGGTGAATTGTTAATAGTATTAACTTGTTATTCGTTGCCTGAAGAACTGATTCTAACCAGATTAATTGTTGATCATCTAAACAGCCTATTTGCTCACCATCTAAATCAAAAGTATTAGAATTAAGAGCAATTAATTGTACTCCAGGTAATACTTCTTGAGTGTAATAAAGTTGGTCAGTATTTTGATAGCCATAATCTTGATAGTATTTGGGAAAATCCTTAAACCCGATAGAAGTTTCAGTGGCTGATAAATAGGGAATGTCGTGATTTCCTGGTATAACATAAGTAGGAAAAGGTAATTTTTCTAAACGATTTGCTAACCACTGATGATTAACTTTTTCTCCATCTTGGGTCAAATCCCCTGGTAAAAGTAGGAAATCTAGATTCAGAGTTTCTAAATGTTCTAAAGCTATCTCTAGTGCTGGAATACTAACTTCTACTAAATGAAAGCGAGAAGAACTATCTTCAATAGTTTCGGGTACAGCAATATGTAAATCACTAACGATAGCAAATTTAAAATTAAGAGCCATATTTAAGTATAGATAGATGCAAGGATTGAGAGACTAAAAAACTTTGCTTAAAATAGTAATATCAAAATTACTATAACCTTTCTGAAATCAACAAGATACAATCCAATAAACAGTCAACTAATAACCATTAACGATTAACAATCAACATTAAAAAACAAAAACTCCTGACCAAATATGAAAATATGACAAGATAAAATAGCAGCAGCAGAGGTATATTCTGTACCTAATAAATTTATAATAATTGGCTTCGATAAGAAAGTTACAGTAAGACCAATAAATATAGATATTGCAACCATTAAATCATATAGTTGTTGTAAATTATTATAGCATTCTCGTTTACTTATAGCCACAGCATAAATACTAATTTAACTAAGGAAATTAAAATGACTTGCAATATTCGAGCCAAAGCAATTGCCCCAAATTTTACTTAGGACTGATACCAATAATCAATCACGTCAAAGGCACTAAAAAACATAGTCAAGCCAATAATTATGGTCATCCAAGAAATTTATTTTGTAGGATAAATCATCGATATAATAACACTAATTAGTAAAAAAGCTAATAGTGAACCAATTATTTTTAACCCAAAAGGTGTTCCTAAAATAATGTTTCTTGATGCAGGATTTTAAGTAATTTAGGACTAAAATTTTTAAGATCAAACATTCCAAGTGTTAGTAGTTACTAGTTGTTACTTATTACTCATTACTCCAGAAAACCCGCGCATTTTACCAGGATTTAATAAACCATAGGGATCGATTTGCTGTTTAAAAGCGACTTTTTCGCGATCAATTTGTTTATTTCCCCCGTCTTCAATAGTATAAACATGAGGATTAGCAATAAATGCACCATGCTCCTCATGATAAGCAATAATTTCTTGTAATCTTTCTACTGTGGTAAAACGCACTAGCTGCAAACCCGCTGGTACCGCTTTTCCTCCAGCTTTAAGAAATTCTAAATGAATAACTGCTTCATCACCAAAGTGTTGATACATCTGTTCAACTCTTTCAAGAGTGAAGTAAAAAGTTTGCAGATAAGTGAGATTCGGATCGATACTGCGAGCATGAAGAGTAGTATGGTTCCAGGTAAATTCTAATAAACTTGTTCCTTTACTAGCTTCTGTTGCTGTCTTACTGTAGGTAATCTCTCCCCCATATTCTTGGACTAAATTTTGTAAAGGTGCGAAACAATATTCCGATACCATCAAAATAGCGCAACTTTTTTGGTCGGGTATAGAGGATTGTAGGGGAATAAAATAATTGCGAATCGGTGCATCATGAATACTCACCAATTTTTTGACAATACCATCACTATCGCTTAGTGCTTGACCAAATTTTGCTGCTGTCATAAAGTCATCAAAGACAACAATAATTTCTTGCCAAGGATAAGCTGGCGCAAGGGGGATTTCTAATTCGGTAATAATTCCTGTTGTGCCATAGCCGTGAATGACTTTTTGTACTTCATCCCCTGATAATTCTATAACTTGGGGTTGCTCTTCCATAGTAATTAGGCGCACTCTTCTGAGATTACCACGGTCTTTAATTTGTCCGTAGGTAATAGAACCCATCCCTACACTTCCCCCGCCAATAAATCCGCCAATAGTAGCTGTGCGATAGGTAGAAGGAGCCATGCGTAATTCCCAGCCGATTTCCCTAGCTTTCTTATCAAAAGCAGCCATTCTTACCCCAGGTTCCACAATAGCAATTCCTGGTTGCAATGATTTAATCTGATTCATCTGGGTCAGATCGAGAATTATCCCTCCTTGGAGGGGAATACACTGACCATAATTACCTGTACCTGCACCCCTAACTGTTAGAGGAATACGCTGTTTGACACAGGTTTGAACAACTCTAATGACTTCTGCTTCTGTTTTGGGTCGAACTACTAAATCACCGCGCTTATCTTTTAGTTCTTGTTGAAGTATGGGACTAAAGTGATAGTAGTCTAGGGATAGTTTAGTAACTTGTTGAGGATCCGTAATAATTTCGATCCCTGTTAAGGCTTCTGCGATCGCATTCATTTTAGTATAAAGATCAACTATAAAATATTATGCTATCTATAACCTTTATCAAATAACTTAAGTTAGGTACAGTCAATCAAAGATGAATATGCGAAGCGGTATCCTTTAGGAATCCTTTAGGACAATTAACCATAAACAATTAAAATGATTGATCAAACTATTGATTTAGGAAACCAAATTCTAAAACAATTACCTTCTAACAATAAACCCTATCAAAATTTAACAGAGCGTTTAAGGAACTTTGATGGAGATTGGGGGAATTCTGAGGAGTTATTTTCTTGGTTTGTAGCTATTATTGCCCTAGAGGCGACTAGTCGGGGAAATTATGGTATTGGCTCAGCAATTGTAAATGAGCAAGGGTTACTAATTTGTTATTCTGGCAATCAAGTTTTTCATCCTAGTTTTCGCAGTGATGGTCATGCAGAAATGATGGTTTTGAATAATTTTGAAGCTGATTGTATTAATAAGTTTAAGTTGTCATCCTGTATTTTGTATACATCATTAGAATCATGTCCGATGTGTTTAACAAGAGCTATAAGTTCTCAAATTGGAAGCGTACTTCATGTGGCAGATGATCATCTAGGTGGAATGACACGCCAACGGCAATCATTACCTTCGGTATGGCAGAAATTACAAAGTGAAAAAATCTACCGTCAAGCAAATTGTTCAGACATTTTAAGAAAAATTGCTTTAGACATATTTTTGAGTAATGTGGAACAACTAAACCAGAATTTATCTAATAGATCTCAAACTTAAGTGGCTGAATTAAAATTAGCTTCGGTGACAAGACTAATCCAATCAACTCCTACGACAAGCGCAATTAAATCACCATCATACAAAATAAAACTATTGCCATTACCGTCTGGCGCAAAATCATAAGCTCCTAGATTGTTCCCATTGAGTTGAATTTCATCTATACCCAGTTCTAGGTCTTGAATCACTGCAAAATTTGCTGTTTCCGCTCCATCTCCTAAGTAAAAGACATTATCTACATTTCCCATCACAAATGTGTCTGAGCCTCTACCACCTATTAAGTAATCGACCTCATCTATTACTGCAATATTACTATTGCCAATCAAAGTATCATTGCCAGCACCACCTAAAAGAGTATCATCTTGTGTTCCTCCATCAAGAGAATCATCACCATCACTGCCACTAAGCCAGTCAAACCCGCCACCGCCTAAAAGTTCATCATTGCCATCTTCTCCAAATAACAAGTCATCACCTTGGACTCCATTAAGGGAATCATTACCTGCTTCTCCATACAATTCATCATTACCTCGATTGCCAAATAAGTCATCATCTCCAGCACCGCCAAGCAATATATCATTTCCCAAACCGCCAAATAGTTCATCATTGCCATCTTCTCCTGATAAGATGTCATTATCTCTACCTCCATTTAAAAAATCATCTCCAGCACCACCAAAAAGTAAATCAGTGCCATCATCTCCAAAAATTACATCATTTCCTGCTTCTCCATATAGTTCGTCATCATTATCTCCACCAAAGATTACATCATCTCCTACTCCTCCATATAATTCATCATCTCCTTCATCTCCTTTGAGTAAATCATCTCCATCAAGACCTAATAAGATATCATTACCCTCACGACCACGAAGCACATCTGATTCAATATTTCCTTGGATTTGATCATCTTCAATACTTCCTCTTAAGGAGCCTAGAAAACTTTGTCGAGAGTTACTAGCACTGTTTTCTCGCCCTTCAGAGCGTATATTACGGCTTCTGTTAATAATTACCACTTCTTCTTATATCTCCTAATTTTTTAGTGACCAATTTCTGTAGAAGGTAGAATTACTACCTTCTCGATGAACGCATATTATTATTGATTCTGCCTCGGATTTAGTTGCTCAAATAACTTGAGCAATCAGGTTATATGTCTTTAACCATAGGAGATTTATGGCAAAAATACACGCCAAGATGGCACTTTTTTCAAAAATATAAGCCAAAATGGCATCTTTTTAAATATCTAATTGCTGTTTGGCGAGATGATAATAGAGATTACGTTGGGCAATTAGTTCTTCATGAGTTCCCTGCTCGGCAATATAACTTCTATCTAGGACAATAATCTTGTCAGCATTACGAACAGTGGAAAGACGGTGAGCAATGATAAAAGTGGTGCATTCACGACTGATCCGCCCTAAGTTGTCTTGAAATCTCTTTTCTGATTCTGTGTCGAGGGAACTGGTTGCTTCATCT
Source organism: Xenococcaceae cyanobacterium MO_188.B19 (assembly GCA_030065715.1). Classification (GTDB taxonomy): domain Bacteria; phylum Cyanobacteriota; class Cyanobacteriia; order Cyanobacteriales; family Xenococcaceae; genus JASJCP01. The sequence goes on from JASJDF010000040.1 coordinate 5,742, forward strand.
AAAATCAGAATTTTTGGTTTTCCTAATAAGGCACGAGCGATCGCAATACGCTGTCTTTGCCCTCCTGAAAGGGTTGATCCCCTCTCTCCCACTTTAGTCTTATAGCCTAAAGGCATAGCTTGAATAAACCCATGAGCCTCTGCCATCTTAGCAGCATCAATCACTTGCTCTAGGGTAAATTCGGGTCGATAGAGAGTAATATTTTCTAAGATGGTACCTGAAAATAAGAAGCAGTCTTGGGGTACTACTCCTAATTGCGATCGCAGTGAGGAGGGGGATACATGCTGAATATCATGTCCATCAATCCAGATTTGACCACTAGTAGGATAGTATAAACCCTGCAATAACTTAACCAGTGTACTCTTTCCTGAACCGCTACGCCCCACAATAGCCAGGGTTTGACCAGCTTTTACCTCAAAAGAAATATTTTGAAGTGCGTTACGTCCTTCTTCTGTCTCATAGCGGAAGGTAACATTTTCAAATCGCACATCCCCCCATAATGTGGGCAAACTGAGCATTTGCTTACCAGGACTTTCTTCTGGTTCTGTGCCAAAAACATCATTCAGTCTTTCTACAGAAATTAATACTTCTTGTAGTTCATCCCAAAGACCTACCAAAGCAATCACAGGACTAATAATATGACCTTTCATCATATTAAATGCCACAAACTGACCAATAGTCAACTGGTCTTGAATTACCAGGGTTGCACCGTACCACAATAAAGCCGTCCCACCAATTGAGTTAATTAGTCCGCTTAGGAGTCCTAAATTAATTGCTAGTTTTTGACCTTTAAACCGTACATTAATCTGGTGGGTTAACAAGTCTTCCCAACGCCAGCGTATTTCCTTTTCTGCTGCTACTGCTTTTACCGTAGCTACTCCTGTCATCATTTCTACCAAAGAGGAGTTTTGATCGGCTGCTGCATTAAATCTTTCTCTAGATAACTTGCGTAATAGAGGAGTTGCTACTAAAGTCAAAATTACAATCGGTGGAATTAATCCTAATACTAATAGGGTAAGTTTCCAGTTGTAATAGAGCATTAGTCCAAGATAAATAAACCCAGTAACAAAATTGAGCCAAGATAGCAAAACTTGCCCCAATAAAAATTGCTGAATCTTGGAGTTTTCGCCGACTCTAGTTGTAATGTCTCCCACGCGACGGGATTCAAAAAACTTGAGAGGCAAATTTATAGCATGGTTGATAAAACCACCAACCATAGTGAGATTAAGGCGGTTAGAGAAATAACTTAGTAAATAGTTGCGAGTAGCAGATAACCCCATACCCCACAAACCAAAAAGTAAAGCTCCAATGACAAAAACATTAAGAGTAGTTTGGTTTTTGTTAACTACTATTTGGTCGAGAATAATCTGGGTAAACAAGGGAGAAATGATGCCAAAAATTTGAATTAGTACCGAAAGGGCAATAATTTGGCAAATTAAGGTACGATAAGGCAGTAAAAGACCAAAAAATTGACCTAAAGAGCGTTTTTCGTTGGGAATTTGGTAGAGACACTCTGTGGGAGTAAGTAGTAAAGCATATCCTGTCCAGCCAGCTAAAAATTCTTGACGAGATAAAATATATTTTCCCTTAGCTGGGTCGGCAACTAAAATCCGTTCTCCTTTAACCCAATAGACCACAATATAATGATCGCCCTGCCAGTGGGCAATCCAAGGATTCTTTTGTTCTACAAGACGATTTAGACTAGCTCTTACTGGTCGAGCCTGATAACCTAAATTTTCCGCAGTTTTAGTTAAACCCTTGAGAGAAACTCCGCTTCTACCAATTCCTGCTAGATTGCGTAGATGATTGAGGGTAAATCTTTTCCCCCAATATTGACTAATCATTCCTAAACAGGCAGCACCGCAATCGGAAGAACTTTGCTGTTCAATAAGAGGATAACGTCGCCACAACTGATAACGAGGCTTTTTGGGTTGGGGAAATTCGATAGAAGAGGTATGGGATTTTTCTTCTGTAGGAGGAGTAGGCAATGTCAGAGGTTTAATGCTATTTTTGCCTACTGAATTACTGTGATTTAAAAAAGTTGTTTCTTTATGCTGGATGTTAACAGATTCTTGCGGTTTAGATGACTCAGAAGTCCCAGACTTAGGATATATTTGGGCAAATTTAGGTGCCATTGCACAGACTGATTCCCAATTTTGTTTATCCAAGTGGTATATTATTAAGTCAGTTTCTGCCATCCAGTTATCAGGTATATCATCAGGATAACCCCAAGAACCACCAATCTCTAAAGACTGGTTTTGAATTTCACCTTGACGCAGCCAACAACGGTCTAGATTTGCCTCAATAAGTGTTGTACCTGCCTTGATTTGGCGTTTTTCTAAATAAGGCAGGAGTTGGTGTAGTCGATGGCTAGAAAGAGAACTTAAAGCTGTTAAAGTTTTAAAAAAAATCAAGCTTTGGCGATTTCGACTTGCTAATAGCCACTGTTCTTGGAGTTTCTGACATTCTGCCAACCCAGGCTGCAATTGAGCTAGAGGAATTCTGGCTACTTGTACATTGGCTTCTGCTGCGATCGCTTTATAAGGCAAGTATGCTTCATCCAACAGAGGTTCGATCCCAAAAACATCTCCTATCTTTAGTAAGCCTGTTGGGACTTCTCCTTGTTTTACCGAATTAAAGCTCAATAATCGGACTCGCCCTTGACAAATAATGTAAAAAAATTGCTCTGGCTGAGAGTCTGTTTCCCAATTATGAAGACTTTTTTGCGGTTCAGCTAAATTAGCTGTAGCAGAAGTTATATTTTCTAATGGATCTCCAAGCTCAAACTCTAAAATTTCACAATATTGGCTCCAGTGAACTAGAAGTTTTTGAGTTTTCGAGTCTATTTCTAAGTATTTTTCCAATGCCGAGATAATTAAACCTAGTTTATCTTGGATCGAAAAAACCGATTGTGCTTTTATATCTTGATACATTTTATCGTCAACTAATTTAATCGAAATTAGAAAATAGTATTTATATAATTGATTTAAGTTTAATATCTAGCTTAATTAAGTTAAGCATATTTTATGCTGTAGCCAGTGAATTAGTACATTAATCTAAATTAATCTTAGATAAAATCAAGAGAGTTTTTTATTAAAAAAATCATAAGTATTTTTTTTGATTGCTAGTTGTGGTATTTGAATATACTCGGTTGTAAATACAGTAACAACTTAAAAAGCCTGCTTTTACTATCTATTGTAACCTTTTATTTCTTCTGTATAAAAATTACATTTAGGTTTTGTTTTTATAACTTCACACATTATTAGTATATTAATTAGTAGGTTTACATATTGTTTACATATTGATTATAGTAATTTTCAATCAATTCTAGTTGGTCTGACCCCAGCATATAAATACTTTGATTGTGATTATAAATATTTATGACCAAATAATTTATTAATTAAAATATTTAGTTATTTTTATGTTCTAAGTATCCATGTCACAATTATGAAATAATATTAAAGAATACTTGAGATAAGATTTACTTCAGTTTATTATGGTGAAAATTATTACCCCATAAAACTTCGAGGGACAATTATAATTAATGCCGTGAATAAAATTCGATTCGTTCTGGCATTGAACTAAATTCTCACCAAAACTTATTGATAGCAGTTGAACTCAAACCTAGGCTTTATTACTTATTCCTAGTTTCTACTTACTGCTGTAGATTCTAATTCATAATTTATTAAAAGCTTAAACCTCCAAATCCAGATTTTGATTACTATGCCTAGAAATAATTCTCACAGCTTGTAATCAAAAGAAATCCTATTACATCCTCAATTTGGATAATTATGAAATCTTTTGCACCGACATCTACTATGTCTAACATCTCTTCTAAAGATATTGTGGGACATAGTCAAAAAATTCCTTTTTTGAAAGGTATTTCCCCTGGTAATATTGCAATCCCCGAATCCGAAACTGATTATTGGTCTCCTGCTTTAAATCAGCTTTTAGAAGAGCCACCAGCCACCTTTCCTCAACGTATTACTATTGGAGCTATCGCTTTTTGTCTGACAGTGGGGACTTGGGCTTGGTATGGAGAAATTGACGAAGTAGGAAAAGCCCAAGGAAAATTAATTCCTCAAGGCGAAACTTACAAAATTGAGTCAGTTGAATTAGGCAAAGTTAAATATATTGCTGTAAAAGAAGGAGAAGAAGTACAAGCAGGACAAACCTTAATCGAATTAGATACTGACTTAGCGGAGCAAGAAATTGCGCGACTTGAACAAATGATTCGAGCCTCTCAAACTGAACTAAACCAAAAAATACTGTTGCGAAAACAACTAACATTAGAAGCTAAGACTAGAGAGGATATCACTAAAGCTGAAGTTTCAGCAAAGCGTTCAGGAATTTTTATCGCCAAAAGAAAAGCTGTTACTTTTCGCCATTTATTAAATCAGCAGCAATTAGAAGTCAAAGCCCACCTTGCTAAACAAGCTAACTTAAAATCCTTGTCAACTCTAGGACAAGAACGTTTAAGACAATTAAAAGCCGAAAAAATTTCTCGTCAACAGCGTTTAGAGCGACTATTACCTCTAGCTCAACAAGGAGCAATATCTCAAGAGCATATTTTTCAGGCAGAACAATCATTACGAGAAGTCGAAAGGCTAATTACCCAAAGTCAACTTCAAGAAATTGCTAACATTAGGGAACAAAATTTTCAATCCAATCTAGCTAGGCGAGAACTTGAAGCCCGTATGACTCACAACCAAGGAGAGTTGGCTTCCGCCTTAATCGAACTAGAAAGATTAGAAGCAGAATTAACCCAAACACAAGCAGAAGGAAAAAGAATTCAATTAGAAACAGAACAAAAAATTAAGCAATTAGAATTTGAGATCACCCGAATCCAAAATGAAATTGCTGATACCAAAAATTTATTATCTACTGCCCAAGTCAAGCTGGAACAAAAATTTCTGAAAGCGCCTGTAGATGGAATTGTTTTGTCTCTCAATATTGATAATTCTGGTAAAGTGGTTCAACCTGGGGAAACTATCATTGAAATTGCTCCTGAAGATGCGCCATTAGTGGTGTCGGCATTTCTCCCGAATAAAGAAGCTGGATTAATCAAGGAAGGGATGTCTGTCCAAGTTAAACTAGATGCTTATCCTTATCAATCTTACGGTCTTATTCCAGGTACCCTAAACTCTGTTTCTGCCGATGCTAAACTAAATCCCCAACTTGGAGAAGTTTATCAAGTAGAAGTAGCATTGGAACGAGACTATGTAACAGATAATCAGCGAAAAATCAAATTTAAAGCTGGTCAAACAGCCACAGCCGATATTGTGATTCGCCGTCGTCGTATTCTTGATGTTTGGCTAGAGCCCATCAAAAAACTCCAACACAATGGAATCAAAATGTAATTTAGTAAGACAAAACGATTGAAGTAAATCAAGGATGGAAAATCATATGAGTCAGCATTTAATAAAATCTCAAACTCAACTCAATAAAGTAATAGATCCTAGTAAATTTGAGTTGATTGTTTCAGCAATTAGTTCTGGTAAATATTCTTGGGCTTGTCTTTTGATTCTCCGCTTTACTGGCTATAATCCACTACACTATATTCCCTATCGGACTTATAGTCGATTGATGAAAAACAACTCTCAAAAGACTTCTGTAAATCAGCTTCAAGAAAATTATGCTAATCAAAATCAAAAATCCTTGACTGATCAATCCACCAAAGTATCTTCACATCAAACTTCATACCAAATTAATGATCTTAGCTATTCGGAAATAGTACCTCAATCAGAAAAAAAAGAAGTTCATGGTGGCAATAAAGTTTGTGTTTCACTAGACTGGGATTTATCTCAAAATAACTTTGATTTTTTGGCTCTTCCGATTTGGTCATGCCAAACTGTTAGAAACTAGTACTCAAAAGTCTTGCACAGCAAGACTTTTAGATTTTAATAGTTTGATATTGTATATTTTTACTCTAAATCCCTTTAAAAGTAAGGTTTTGATCGAAATTTAGCATAGTAAGTTCGGAAGAGTCTTATTTTGAGGCAAAATGTAATTTTTAATTTCAAAAGTCACTTTAACAGAAAAATAATTTTTTTAACTGCACTTAACTGCATGATTATAAATTTCATTGGTTTTAAATAAATTCAATATAATCTACTTACCAACTCTGATATTTCGTACCCTAACAGGAACGCAAGCATGGGTCATTTGGGCGATTTGCATTGGTTCACCTTTACCACACATATTAGTTCCACACTGTTGTAATTCTGCTTCTGTACCTACTGCATCAATACTGTTCCAAAAGTCTGTGGTCATGCTGTGATAGGTGACATTTTTCACCATTCCTACTATTTCACCCTTCTCTACTTTCCAGAAAGCATCCCCACCAAACTGAAAGTTACGTCTTTGTTGATCGATAGAATAGCTACCAATACCATCAATAAGAATTCCGTCTTCTGTATCTGCAATCATTTCTTCTAGGGTTGCTGTATTGCTTCCCCCTGGCTTTCCTGGCTCTAAACCGAGGTTAGGAATGCGTACCATAGGAACACTAGACCAACTATCCGCATAGGCACTACCATTACTACTACCTCTACCCAGTCTGTAGGCAGTTTCTCTGTCTGTGAGATAGTCGTTGAGAATCCCATCTTTAACTAAATACCACTTCTGGGAAGGTACACCCTCGTCATCATACGCCATAGTACTGCGTCCCTTGGGTTGGGTACGATCGCCAACTAAGTTAACCCAAGGGGCAGCATATTGGAGCTTGCCTAATTTATCAGTAGTAGCGAAGCTTGTACCAGCAAAATTGGCTTCATAACCGTAGACACGGTCTAATTCGGTGGGATGTCCTACAGATTCGTGAATTGTCAGGAATAGATTAGTCGGTTTAAGAATCAGGGTAGTCTTAGTATCAAGTTCCCATTGGGGTGCATTGACTTTCTCAATAGCTTCTGTTGCTACTCTATCGGTATTTCCTAGCAAGTCTTCTCTGTCTATATGTTCATAACCAATATTGAGGGGATGACGATCATAACTGCGTTCTTGAGCATCTCCATTGGCGATCGCAGTACAGCCAAAGCCAGGAAAACTGCGGTAAACGGTTTGTTCAATGAGAGAACCTACTGTAGAAGCGAATACTTTATCTTCTTGAGTAAAACTGAGGAAAGAATAAGCTTTTTTAATGCCTCTATCTTCATAGCTTAACAGGCGATTATTTATTTCCAAGAGTAATTCGGCTTTTTCTTGGATCGATATTTCAAAAGGATTGATTTCAATGGGAGTTACATATTTATCCTGATATGCCTCTACAGGAACTAATCTGACTGGTTCTTGTTGAGATAAACGACTACCTTTAGCAATTTCTACTGCCAGATTGACAATTCTGATAATTTCTTCTGGTGTCCTGCGATGGGAAGCTGCAAAACCCCAAGCACCATCTAATAGAACTCTGATACCAAAACCCGAACTTACATTATCCGCTAGATTTTTCAAAGAGCGATCGCGCGCACTCAATCTTTGATGACGATATTTACAAAGGCGAATATCACCATATTCGCAACCAGCTTGACGAATTAATTTTACTGCTAAGTTTGCTAGTTCTTGAGTTGTTTGCTGCGGGGGTGCTTGTACCATGTTGAGACTATCGAGTGAGAAACTTAACTTAGATGGTAACGCTATTTTAAGGCTTATTGACCAGCCTTCTTAGTAATTGGAGAAAATTCAATCCTAAGCAGATAATTACTTTTCCTCTTTTGTAAATAAAAATTCCTGTTATTAATTTTTTGTTTACTAATAGTCTTTGATGGCGGTAATCCCTACTAAGTCCCCTACCCCAAATAAATTCCTGCCCCACTAGGATGTAAGATGTGTTCCATTAATAGTAAAAGACAAAAATGAGCGATTTTATTAGAATTCTCGTTGCTATTTTGTTGCCACCATTAGGAGTTTTTTTACAGGTAGGATTTGGTATTGATTTTTGGATTAATATTGTCTTGACTCTACTAGGTTATATTCCTGGTATAGTTCATGCTGTTTGGATTATTGCTAAAAAGTAATTTATTTTAGTATTTAGCTTCTTGAAATCTTATCCCTTTATTTTTTTTTTCAATTGTAAATTGATATAAATGTAAAGGGATATTACTATTGACAAACTTTAGATGATTTTAAAAAAAGCTACGAAATAAGTAGTAATAAAAAGAAAATTTACATTCTTATTTACATTCTTAAAATAAACATTAACTATCTTATTATCCATCTCTTTGGATAGCTAATATACTGAATATCTCATAATATTCGTTAGTTAAGGAAAATCGTTGTGATGAAATCTAGTTCTTCTAAATTTATACTTACTGCTTTAGGGGTATGTGCTAGTTTGACCTTAGTAGCTTGTGGTGGTGGCAGCAAGAGTGCTTCTGTTGATTCTTCTTCTTCTACTGCTGGTAGTACAGTTAAAGTTTCAGATAAAGGTGCTGGCAATAATGTTTCTCCAGCAAAAATGGGGGCTAATGGTCAATATGACGAACATGGATTAGCAAAAAGAGTTAAAAAAGCCGTCGATAATATACCAAATATTTCTAATTCCGCTAGAGTTTATGTGGCACAAAAAGGGAGTACTGTATATCTCAAAGGTAATGTGGCTAATCGCAGTACATTAGAAACAGTAGTATCTGTTGTTAAAAGTGTTAAAGGAGTAGAAGCAGTTAATACTGACGGAATTACTTTGAAATAAGAGTTTTTTAGGGATAATCGCCCGATTAACCCCATTTAGCTTGAATATATGTCCCCAAAAAAAAGACCAGCGACGCGATCGCTGGTTTTGTTGAATTGTTGTTGTTGTTTTAATTCTGGGGAAATCTTGAGCTGCGCGTTCCCAATGTGGCAACCTGTGATGTTCCTCACTAAGAATTGTAACAGAAGATACGAAGAAATTGTTAAAAAAAGTAACTTTTTTCCTTTTTTCTGTCGATCTTTTTATAATCTTTACAAACTTTTAGGTTTCATCCCCAATTGAGGGCGACCCCAAATAACGGTTTCTTGTTTATATATGGTCATTCCAGGCTTCGCACCTTTGGGTTTATAAACATTTTTCGGTTTGGTATAGATTACTGGTACGATATCACTTTCCCTGGCTTGGGAATAGTAGGCTGTTAAATCAGCAGCAAATTGTAAATCAGCTTCTTGGGGAACTGCTCCTGGTTCGAGACGCAGCAAAACATGACTTCCTGGGATTTCTTGGGTATGAAACCATAAGTCATAGTCATTAGCAGTACGAAAGGTAAGGAGATCGTTTTGGCGGTTATTTCTTCCTACCCATAGTTGATAACCAGAAGGGGTTATAAAGCGATGGGGTTGGGAGTCATCTTGATTTTTGGTTGGTGGACGATCACTTTGTAGATATTTTTGTTCAATTAATTCCTCGCGGATTTCGTTTAAGGTTTGTAAATCCCCTGGGTCATGGTAATTTTCTAGTTGCTCCAAATTGGTTTGGACTTGTTGTAAATAATTAATTTCTGTTTCTACTGCTTCTAGTAGAGGAATCACTGCGTCTTTGGCTCTTTTAAGTTTTTGATGATTTTTATAGAAGGATTGAGCATTCTGTACGGCGTTTTTTTCAGGATTGAGGTTAATTTTGATCGGTTCACCTGTCACAAAATCATTGAGAGTAATATCCTTGATTCCTGGTTGCCACAGGTGCAAATGTGCCATGAGTAAGTCAGCTTGTTGACGATAGTTATCTGCTTCGGTTGACTCTTCCAATCTGTTCCTAAAAGCATCCGCTTTACGTTGTAATTTTTTTAAACAGTTACTAATTTTTTGCTGGAGTTGATGATGTAACTGACGGAATTTCTCTTGATTACCGCGATCGCTATAATAGCTATTGACTACGACTTGGACATTATCTGCTGGCTGATTTTCTTGCCAACCCAAAACTGTGTAGCCTTTGAAGGTTTTACCAGGTAGAAATTCACCTTCAGCCAGTATTTTTAGCCATTTTTGCCAATAAATAAATAATTTTTGCCAATCATCACAGTTCAAGTTTTCTGTCGTCTCTTGGGAATCAATCCCTGCTGCTGCGATGATTTCTGTTGCCACCGCGGGACTTAAACCCCGATAGGAATTGAGTAACTGACGTTGTAATTTGCCAGGAATCAGGCTCACTCTTTCTTGGAAACGGTCAAAAGATTCATCTATTTTGGGGAAAGTCCCTGTTAGAGGTGGAGGAACTTCGTAAGGTTGTCCTGTTTGTATGGTACGGACACTAGACTGACTGGAGCTAATTTGACGGGCAGGAGCAATGATTTGATTATTAGCATCAGTGAGAATCACATTGCTGTATTTTCCCATGATTTCTACATAGAGATGCCATAAAATCGTGTCTCCTGGTCTTTTGGCAAACTGAAAATCCAAAACTCTTTCCCAAGGTGCAATCATTTCTATAGCGGTTAAAGCCAATCCCTTGAATTGATGGCGCAGTTGATCGCTAAAAGTGAAGGTATCGGGAATACGGGGAGGAGGATCGCTAATACAGACCCGTGCTGCTTCAGGATGCCAACAAATGGTCAACCAAGCTCGTTTCTTAATAGTTCTTAATGCCAGAGCAATGGTAAAGCGATCGCTTTGATATACTTGTTCTATTCTGGCTGGTATCCAGTATTTAACCAACTCACTACGAATAGCAGTTAAAGTCGTATAGTCAAAAGGCTGCATAATAATTCGGTATTACTTAAAAAAATTTTTTATAGGGGATTGTTAAGTTAGCTAAACATGAAAAAAGGTGAAAAAAAGCTAAAATTTAAGAAATAAATCGGTAAAACATGACTTTGGAGGTTGTAAAGCAAGATTTTTATCTATAACATTAAGATTATATTTACTTAAGCTCGACTTTAGCCTCTAATACCGTTGAATCTTATGGATATCCAGTTAATTAATATCGGTTTTGGTAATATTGTTTCTGCTAACCGCATTATTGCTATAGTTAGCCCCGAATCTGCCCCTATTAAAAGGCTGATTACTGAAGCGAGAGAACGAGGACAACTAGTAGATGCTACTTATGGTCGTCGGACTCGCGGAGTCATTATTACCGATTCTTCCCACATAGTGTTATCAGCCATTCAGCCAGAAACTGTGGCACATCGTTTTGTGGGAGTTAAAGAAAGTTCCAATAACTAGATTTAGACTAATTCTTGAATCCCATGCCACAGGGTAAATTAATTGTCATTACAGGTCCATCGGGAGTAGGAAAAGGCACGATTGTAAGATCCCTATTACAAAATCACCTTGAACTTAATCTCTCGATTTCTGCTACTACAAGAAAACCTCGCCCTGGAGAAGCAGAGGGTCAAGACTATTATTTCATAAGTAAGGAAGAATTTTTAGAAGCGATCGCGAATTCTGGTTTTTTAGAATGGGCAGAATATGCTGGCAACTATTACGGTACACCCAAAGCCAAGATTCAAGAATTACTTGATGCTGGTAAGTGGGTGTTGCTGGAAATAGAGTTAATTGGAGCGAGAGCGATCGCTGATATTTTCCCTGATGCGCTCCGCATCTTCATTTTACCGCCTTCCTTGGAAGAATTAGAAGCTAGAATCAGACAACGAGGCAAAGACCCCGAATCAGCAATTAATCAACGTTTAATTCGAGCCAAAGCCGAAATTGCTGCCAAAAATGAGTTTGATATATGTATTGTAAATCAAGATTTAGCTACTGCTATTGAAGAAGTAGAAAAAGCCATCTTTAACATTTAACATTTATCATTTATCGTTTATCATTTGTCATTTAACAATCAACGATGAACCATGAACCATGAACAAAATCATTGCCTTAACATTTCTTTCTGTAATAATACTTCAGAATAAAGTTGTTCTAGTCGGGTAATATTTTGACTGAGGGTATAGCGTTCTAAAACTCTTTGTCTAGCTTTTTGACCTAATAAAGTAGTGATTTCTGGTTGATCCCGAAATAATGGTAATAGGGTTTTGAGTTGGGTAGTTACACCTTGGGTATCCAAGACAACTCCCGCACCCTTATCTAAAACTTCCCCATCTGCTCCAGCATCAGTAGCAATACAAGCTACGCTACAAGCCATTGCTTCTAATAGGGAAATAGATAAACCTTCTACTAAAGAAGGCAGAATAAATACATCTGCTGCTCTGAGAATATCAATACGTCGCGCTTCTTCGGCAACAAACCCAAACCAAATAATATTATGTTCCTTGCCGTAATAAGGCTGTAGGGATGCTCTTAAATGCCCATCTCCCACAATTAGTAATTTACTATCATCTCCCATTCCTGAATGTTTCCAGGCTTTGAGAAGAGCTTCGACATTTTTTTCTGTAGCAATGCGCCCTTGATAGACAAAGAGTTTCTTGGTTTGTAGTTGATATTTGAGATTTGAATAACCTGGAGAATATTTGTCTGTATCAACTCCGTTAGGAATAATAGCGATTTTTTCTTTAGTTACTCCGAGTTTTACCAGCAAATCCCGTTGTATTTCACTGAAAACGATAGTTGAGTCGTAATGGGAGAGAAAAGGGGCATAGAGTTGATAAGTGAGGTACTGAGTACTGGATTTAAGATTACGAATTTTGCTGTCAAAGGGAGGATGAAAAGTAGCTATTAAGGGGATATTTAGTTCTTGGCAAATTTCTGGTAACAGAAAATCGAGGGGTGACAGGGTTAGAGAAGCGTGAACTAAATCTGGCTTTAATTGTTGCAGCGATCGCATTAAAACCTTGCTTGCCTTGAGAGTGGGAATAGTATAGACCTGGGACTTATAAATAAAAGGAAGGGTTATTTCTGACTCATTATTTTCATTCTGATGTTTGGTTTCCCCTTGTGCGAAATGAAGAAAACTAACTCGATGTTGTCTCTCTAATAACGCATTGGTAATTTCCCGACCATAAGTAACGTTCCCACAAAAGGGTGATTTTTTTCCCAACCAAGCAATGTGCATCCAGATTAATCAATGACAACTAAATATATTTTTTTGTCACGACTCGTGCATTCCCAAGGGGCTGTCGCCGTCCTAAAAGATACCCCTTCGTCCTAAAGGATCAACCTGTGGATAAGACCCTAGGGAATCCTTTAGCAAATAACGCGGGTTCACTCGCCAACTTTAGTTAATTTACCAGATGTTTCGTCGATTTCTAAAATATTAATAACAGTCTAGGGAATGCCCACCCTAACAAACACATCAACTAAAAAGAATAGTTGACGCTAAAATTTAGCCCATCATCTTGAACATTATTCCCGCGATCTCTTAAGTCGATCAATGGAGGTGCATAGTCAACCCTTAAGTTTAATCCTTCTACTGGTTGCCATAATAAACCTAACCCTAAAGCAGCAATGAAGTTTTGATCTGGCACTTGATTAGGGTTATTTGCTACGTTCCATACTGCTCCAAGGTTAAAGAATGGTGCAACAACAAAGACTGAATCTTCTGCATCATTTCTAGCTAGGGTAATTCGATCTTCAATTAGAAAACGAATGCCATTATCCCCAGAACGAACATTTTGTCTATAACCTCTAACTGATTGACCACCACCAATGGAAAATTGTTCTGAAGCGAGTAAACTATGAGGTGTTAACTGTATATCTGCTTGAATAATTAAAAAGTTATTCTGATTAAGAACTTGCACCCTTTGGGTCTGAGCCAACCAACTAAAAAATTGACCATCAGGAGGGTAGTCCCCATTTTCATCAGGAACCTCATTGTCTGTAGCATCAAATATATCTAGCCCCACCCGAAATAGGGAGCGAAAACCCCAGGCACCAGCGCTGTCTCTAAGGGTGTAGTCTTGTCCGAAG